>CANGVB010000466.1 GCA_947456995.1 Bryobacteraceae bacterium
CAAGCTGAATCTCAAGCAGTTTGGCAAGGATCATGGCGAAGTAGCCAGCTCCGAGAGCAACCTCGGTATCGTCTATAAGTACTCGGGCCAGTATGCCAAGGGTCTCGCTCTTTATCAGAGTGCGCTGGCAAAGCTTACCGCCCTCTTCGGCGAAGAAGCCTTTGAGCTGAGCATGGTGCATCACAACATCGGCGGCATTCTGCATGCAGCCGGACGCTTTGCCGAAGCCGAAGCCCCGGCCCGACGTGCTTGGGAACTTTCAAAGCTTCACCTCGGTGCCAGCCACCCGCAAACAATGGCCGATGCCGCCTCCCTGGCCGCAGTTCTCGACAGCCTTGAGCGCTATAAAGAATCCGAACCCATTTACCGCAAGGCCCTGAAGGTGTTTGAGAAGCTCTATGGCCCGGAGAACTATGAACTCGCCGTTAACTTGAATAATCTTGCTGCGGTGAAGGCGGCCCAAGGCAAAGGCGAAGAAGCCGAAGAGTTGTACCGGAAGTCTCTCGCGATGTCAGAAAACCTGCTGGGCAAGAAGCATCCCGATGTAGCGCTTACGCTCTACAATCTGGCCAGCCTTCTGCATGTGTCAGGCCGCCGCGCGCAGGCAGTGAAACTGTACGAGCGTGCTCTCAAGATCTTTGAAAAGGTCTTGAAGCCAAAGCACCCGAAGATTCTGCTGGTGAAGGAAGCTCTCGAAGCTGCCCGCCAGAAGAAGAGCTAGATCAGGCGTAGCAACGAACTTCAAAGATACGGGCTTCTTCAAGCCCGTTCGTTGCAGTTACGAGTACGCGTACAGCCTCAGCCTCTACAGCCTCGAATCGAACGCGGTTGAGCCGCTGGTAGTTGCCCTTCACGGTAGCAACAGTGACGAAGTCACTTGAGCCCTTCTTGCGCACCTGCACCTGATAATCCTTGACGGTTTCAGGCTGAGGCTGACGCTGTGCGTCGCCGCGCCAATAAGTCGGGTTTGCCGTCAGCACCAGTTGCCGCTGGAAGCCTGTATCAAAGGTCAATTGCACCTGGCTGATCTTGCGCGGGCTATCCCACTTGAGATCAAGCCAGGCACCTTTATCCGTCATCGGGCCAGCCCAGTGATGGATCGGGCCTTTGGGAATGTCGCGGGTGATGCCGTCGATCACCAGCGGCGCAACGGCTTCGCCTACGTTGCCAGAACTGGAAATAGCAGCCTTGCGCGCGCTGTCGTTTGCGTCTTCATTGCGAATCAGCTCGCCCGGCTTGCCCTTGATCGTTTGATCGTCGCGGATCAGGCGCTGCTGCAGCGTTGCCACGAGTTGCTTGTCTTCGGCGAGTTGCCGGGGCAGCCTGGATTTCTCAACACAAAGGGCGGCTGCTGCGCCAACTGCCTGGCCGATGGTGGCGCAGGTGGCCATGACGCGGCTGGAAGTGAAGGCGGTGTGCGTGGCGCTGATGTTGCGTCCTGCCATCATCAGGTTTGTGATGTTCTTCGAGTAGCAGCTACGCAGGGGGATCGGATAGACCTCGGGCGTACGCAGCACGGTATTGGGAGGCAGGTCGGCCCGATCGAAGCCACCGGGCGGGTGATCGTCCATCGGCCAGCCACCCATGGCAACCGAATCGTAGAAGCTGCCACTCATGAGGTCCTGCTGCGTAAGGATATGGTCACCATGCAGACGGCGGGAGCCGCGCTTGCCCGGCATCATGCCCACCCAGTCGAAGGCGTAGTTGGCACTGTTGGTGTGGTTACCGCTGTTCTTGATGTAATCCCAGACACCCATGACGATCGAGAGCAGTTCGTAGCGAATAAGTTCGTTATCGCGAATGGTATCTTTGCTGCCGCCCCACTCTACCCACCAATAGCCGTAATCCCACTGGTCTACCTTGCGGAAGCGCAAGGTGTCGGCGGTTACTTTGCGAGCCCATGTGGGGGGCTTGAAGGGCATGGGCTTGTTGTAGAGGCGTGAGGTGAAGAGAATCGAGCTGCCGAGGGTTTCAAGGTCTGGCTTCTCGGGAGCGAGGCTTTCGTTAAACTCGGCACGGGCTTCCCGGCCCATGCGGAAGCTGGCGCCTGATTCAAGGGCCAGGCGCGAATCGCCTGTCGAGTCGACAAAGATCTTGGATTGAATCCGGTAGAGCATCTCGCTCTTGTCGCATCGGGCATGTACTTCGGTGATGCGGTTTTCTTTAACGACAGCCTTGTAAACAATGGTCTCCAGCAGCAGGGTGATGTTGGGCTCGCTGACAACCTTGTCGTAAAGGATGAAGTCCCACATCTCCCAGCAGCGTTGCGGATTGTTGACGGCGTCTTCGAGACGAAGCTCTTCGATGAGACCGCTCTCACGCCAGCCGGCGCGGCCACGGTGCGAGTCTGCTCCGACGATGTGCATTTTCACTTCGCTCGAAGAATTGCCACCGAGACGCGAGCGATCCTGTACGAGAACTACTTTGGCGCCATGGCGTGCGGCCGAGATAGCGGCGCAAACGCCAGCCACGCCACCACCGGCGATGAAGACGTCACACTCGAGGTTCACCAGGCCCATGTTCGGCTCCTGGAAGGCAGTAGCGGCCTGGGCGTCCTTCGAGGGAGGAGCGATGCGGTCAAACTGCTTGCGCATCTCAGGTGTAATCGTTTGTGCCTGGGCAGGTGGAATCTGGTCTGCAAGGACCATGAGGCTATAACTGGTGATGAGATCGCGGCGACGCATAAAAGCTCCTTCGCTAGAAATTATTTCAGATTTCTGAACCTTTGTACATTCCGCTCACCCACTTTTCATAGCCGTTGTAGGGCTGGGTGGCGACGCGTTCCATGTTTGGAATCAATTGTTCCACTGCCTGGCTCCAGCGCGGATGCGGCCGCTTGGGGTTTACGTTGGCAAAGAACCCGTATTCATTGGGGACAGCCTTATTCCAGAAGGTCTCTGGCTGCTGGCTTACCAGTTCAATACGCACGATGGCCTTGATGCTTTTGAAGCCATACTTCCAGGGAAGCGCGAGTCGAAGCGGCGCGCCGTTCTGATTCGGGAGCGGCTTGCCGTAAATCCCTGTCACCAGAAATGCCAGCGGGTTCATCGCCTCATCCATCCGAAGCCCTTCATAGTAAGGCCAGGGGTAGTTGCCAGAGTACCGAATGCCCGGCATCTCTGCGGGACGGTTAACCGAGATGAAGCGCACGTACTTCGCACCCGCCTGCGGCTCAGCGCGGCGAATCAACTCTGCGAGCGGAAAGCCCATCCAGGGTACAGCCATGGCCCAGGCCTCGACGCAGCGATGGCGATAGAGCCGCTCTTCAATTGGCATCTTGGTCTCAAGGTCTTCGATCGACCAGACTTGCGGCTTGGCACAAGCGCCTGCAATTTCCACCGTCCAGGGGCGTGGCTTGAAGCCCTTGGCGAGCGAGCGGATCTCCTGTTTATTGGTTGAGAACTCGTAGTAGTTGTTGTAACTGGTGGCGGCCCACTCTTCGGTGAGAGGCCGGTCGAGGGTGAATTGAGGGTTACGATTGGCTGCTGGCAGGATCGACGGAAGAGCCATTGCGGCTAAGATTTGACGTCGATTGAGGTAGGCAGATTCGCTCGTTGCCTGCCCTTCGGGAATCTTCCAACCCTGCGGAATTCGAATGAGCATTTTTCTAAGCCTCTGCTCCATGCTAATATGCAAAGAGTAACGGCCACAGTGCGGAGAGATGCCTGAGTGGTCGAAAGGAGCGGTTTGCTAAACCGTCGTAGTGCCTTAAAGCGCTACCGAGGGTTCGAATCCCTCTCTCTCCGCCATTTTCCTTCCTTTCGTTACTTCACCCACACTTCTACTTCTGGCGATTGGCGTCCCTTTGTATTGAGACGAAGCCGATGCTTGCCTGCCTCTAGCGCAAACGGCACTTGTAGATTCAGTTGCGCAGCACCATGGATCAGGCCAGGAGCCGCACCTGCGTAGAGAATCGTGATCTCTTCTCCATTGAGAGTGGCGGTCAACTGCCTGTCCACAAATACTCGCGCGAGCGAAGCGGTTGCCGCAGGCGACCCGTCGATGAACGGAGTCTCCAATTCGCCCAGGCC
>CANGVB010000467.1 GCA_947456995.1 Bryobacteraceae bacterium
CTGGGGGTCGGCGAACCAGGGTGGCATCTTTTTACTGGTGACTGCGGCGCGGATGGCACGGGCGAAGGGGCGGGTTTCTTTGTAGGTGAGTAGCGGCATGGGGGCAGCTTCTCCTGCCCGATGGCAGCCCTGGCAGTGGTTCTGCAGGATGGGGAGAACTTGCTTATGAAAGGTGACTTCTGCGGCAGAGGCTGTGAGGCAGAAAATCAGGGCTGCGATTGTTTTCATGTATGAGGGAGTTTAGCAAAAGAAAAGGCGGGCCCGAAGGCCCGCCTTTTCCGATAAGAAACCGCTGTCGACTAGAAGTCGTAGCGGAGACCGAACTGCATAACGCGTGGGCCACCCAGGGTTCCGGCGTAGCGGCCGAAGGACGAGGGGTTTGCCAGCGAGAGGTTGATGTTGAGCGGGTCGAAGCGAACCGAGTTGGAAATGTTGAAAACTTCCCAACGGAACTGGATCGCGTGACCTTCACGAATCACAAAGCTCTTGGCCAGATTCATGTCGATGTTGAACAAACCATCGCCGCGAACCGGGTTACGAGTGCCGATTTCACCAGGGTTGGTGAAGCCGAATGATCTAAGGGCGGCAACAGGATCGACGAAGATGTTCGGGCCAGAGCGGCCTCCGGGAGGTGCCGGAGCGTTCTTGTTGGTGCCGTCAGCAAAGTTGTCGATCTGGGTTGCGTTGCCAGTGAGGTTGTAGTTGGTGGGCCAGGTGCGGTTGTGGCCGACAGATACCGGCAAGCCGGAAGTCTGACGCCAGATGCCGCCCAGCTGCCAGCCGCCGAGGATGGTGTCGGTGATGCCTCTGGCGTTAGACAAGAACTTCTTGCCCTTGCCGAATGGCAGGCCGTAGACGTAGTTGGCGTTGAAGCTGTGGCGCTGGTCGAAGTCTGAGGAGCCGCGCATCTGATAGCGGTTGTAAGGGCTGATGCTGACACCGCGACCGGCAGTGGCGTTGTCTTCAGATGTAGAACCGAGATCGATTGAGTGTGACCAGGTCCAGTTGAAACCAAACTGGTCTCCGCTGCGGAAGCGCTTCTGGGCTGTTACCTGCATTGAGTTGTAGGTAGAGAAGCCAACAGAGCGCAGTGCACGCAGATAGGAGAACTGACGGCTGTAGTAGGCAAAGGGTCCAAGGCGGGAGGCGCTAGGATCGCTGAAGCGATCGAAGTTCTCGACTGCACCAGTTGCGTCAGGGAAGAAGTCGCTGAAGAGGTTGTAGGCACGTTGAGTTGCCGTCAGACCTTGACCAGCGAAGCCTGGAGTCATGTTTTCCCAGTAGGGAATGCGACCAACCTGAGCGACGGGAACATTGCGGCGGATCAGGTCTGTAAGAGCCGTGGCTGCCGAATAGTAGTCCGTGCCGGATTGCGGGTCACGAATGTTGAGCGGGGTGGCCAAGTCTTCACTCATGATGGTGCGCTTGCCCTGGCTGGCAACGTATCCGACGCTGATGTTGAGGCCGTTGTCGAATTCACGGGCGACGGTGAGGTTGTAGCGCATTGTATAGGGAGCTGCGATCCTGTCGTCGATGGAATTCGTGATGGCAAAGTTGTTAGGCTGAACCACCGGGAACACTGCCGGGGGAGGAGCGCTCACGAGCTGCTGCGGGATACCGAAGATACCGGTATAGCGAGGAGCGCCAGCGACGGTCTCGCGACCTGAAGCATTGTTGATCACAGTGGAGAGACCGAGTGCAGAGGCATCGAAATCGCGAACGAGGCCTGAACCCAGGACGTCGTAGTAGATGCCGAAGCCAGCTCGGATGACGCTCTTGTTGGGGCCGCCGAAGAGGAACTTCGAGAGGCCAGACTTGGCGTCAGGCGCATAGGCCATTGCGAGGCGTGGTGACCAGTTCTTCAGGTTGTCATAGAGCGGACGGCCGCCCTTGTTGGCAAGCTGATAAGAAATGGGCGGCAAGCCGGTGTTGCCAGCAAGACCATTGCCTGCGTTGGCGACACGGGTGTCGAACCAATCGCTAAGGCGGATGTTGGTGCTGGTCTGGACGTTGTTCTTTTCATAGATTGCGGGCCAGTGCATGTAACGAACACCACCAGTGATGGTGAGGTTACGGGTGGCCTTCCAGGTGTCAGAAATGTACATTTCTGCTTCCTCGCCCTGGAAGTTGCGATTGACGGCAGTGCCGGGGGCCTGAGCGTTTACAGTGCCGTCCGGGTTGGGAGTGTAGTTGTAACGGCTGGTGACCTGAGTCACAAGGCCGAGGATGGCTGCCGTGGCATCGTTGAAGGACGTACGTGAACCGGCGTTGATGCGGTTGTTGCCGAGGGCTGCGTCTGTCCAGGGGGCGCTGAGAATTGCACCTGAGGCTGTCATCCAGGAAGAGTTGATCGTTGAGCTGAAGAAGCTGTTGGCGAAGTTCGAACGATCGTTCTGGAATACACGGATGCTGCCACCAAACTGGATGGTGTGCTTGCCCTTGGTCCAGGTGAAGTCCTGGGTGAAGTTGTAAGTGGGCGAAAAGCGACGGAAGGAGCGAGTGAGGCCAACCGGGTTGTCGAGACCGCGGAAGGTGGTAATCGCGTAATTACCATTGCCCGAGGTTTCCAGACCCTGACGGGTGAGGCCCCAGCGGGTGGATGAGATCAGGGAGCTATTGACGGTAGAGTCCCAGCCGATGGCCAGACCCTTGGAGTTGTTTAGATCGACTGAGTTCGGCGCAAGGCCGGCAAACTGAGGAGCATTTGCTTCGTTGTCGTTCTGCAACTGACCACGGGCGAAGATGCGGTTCTTGTCGTTGATGACATAGTCGATCTTGGCGACGTAGGTGTTGTAGCGACGTGCGAGCGGCGAGTTGAAGCGGAAGCCAGCGGTGTTGAGGCCGTCACCAGTGGTGAAGTCGTTCGGAGCCGGGTAACCTCTCAGCACCTCGAGGGCTGCTGCGTTGAGCGAGCCTGCACCTGCAATCTTGCTCACGATTTCGCTGCCAGGAACGGAAACGCGTGTACCTCCAAGGCTGAGGTAATCCACCTGGCCGTTGCGCATGTTCTCACGCGGCACGGTGCGGATGACGGACTGTTCGAGGCTGTCGCGCTGGCCTTCCCAGTTGGCGAAGTAAAAGAGTTTGTTCTTGATCACCGGGCCACCGAGACGACCGCCGAAGGTGTTGCGGTTGAGCTTGGGAGTGGGCAAGCCTCTGCCGTCGGGACCTGTGGTGAGATTGTTGAAGAAGGTGTTCGAGTTGAACATCTTGTTGCGGACAAACCAGTAAGCGGCGCCGTGAAGTTCATTGGTGCCTGAACGGGTGATCAGGGTGATCTGCGCACCGGAGCCACGCGAAGAATCGGCATTGGCGTTGGAGGTGGTGACACGGAATTCCTGCACTGAATCGAGAGTTACGCGAAGAGCGCCGTTGAAGGGCTCGCGGGTCTGCTGGTTGTTGATGTCTACGCCATCGAGAGTCAAGTTGGATTGATCGCTCTTACCGCCGTTGACGACGCCGCCACGGTCTGTACCGGTATTGGAGCCACCATTTACGGTGTCAGAATCGCCGATGTAAGAGATACCGGGTTGCAGAGAGAGAATACGGTCTGCGCGACGGCCTTCAAAGGGCAACTGTGTGATCTGTTTGGTACCGAAGGAATTACCGACAGTGGCGTCAACAGTGTTGAGCTGGATGCCTTCTGCGGAGATTTCGATCGTCTGGGCGACAGCGCCGACGGTTTCGAAAGTGAGGTTGAGGGTGGAAGGTGTGTTGACGAGCAGGCGAATCTGCTGCACTGAGATGTCTGAGAAGCCCGGCTTCTTGGCAAGCAGACGGTATGTTCCGGGCGCGAGGGCCGAGAAGCTGTACTTGCCTGCTGTGTCGGTTACGCCTTCGCGTTTGCTGTTGTTATCGATATTGGTAAGCGAAATCGTTGTACCCGGAACCGAAGCCCCTGTAGGATCAACAATTGCGCCTGAAAGTGAAGTAAGAGACTGACTGTAGGCAGGCATGCCCAAGCAGACCGCTAGCGAGAGAGCGACTAGAGTCCTATTCATTTTTAAAATCC
>CANGVB010000468.1 GCA_947456995.1 Bryobacteraceae bacterium
CTATTTGGACGCAACCAGAACAAGCTCGCTCTCCTCGATCCCTTGGGCATCCGATGGTCGGTGATCCACCGCGAAACACCCAATCTGCCCAAAGCGGCATTCCCCTTCGTCGTCGATGCCACAGGCTCGGCCCAGGGATTTGAGTCCGCGCTCACGATGATCGAGCCACGCGGGACTATCGTCATGAAGTCCACTGTGGCAGAGCGCCTCCAGGTGGATTCCGCCAACTGGATCGTCAACGAGATCACGCTGGTTGGTTCACGCTGCGGACGATTTGAGCCGGCACTCAAGCTCTTGAAATCGAAGCGGCTTCTGCTTGAGCCGATGATCCATGGGCGTGAGCGCTTGCACGATGCCCCACAAGCATTCTCGAAAGCTCAGGCGGCTGGGGTGCTCAAAATCGTTCTGGCCCCGGGCATCTAAGCGGATTGACCGATCACTGTACTAAGCAATTCACCCGATAGGATGATGGCTTCGTACTAATGAAGTTTGGACCCTGAGTCCTATTGGCCCTCTTGACAAGGAACCATACCATCAGTTGATAGGTACTATCTCATGAATCTGAGCGGCTACGAGTTTCAAGTCATATTTTGCGTATTGATCCTGCTGAGCCTGGCCTCAGTTGCACTTGTGGTGGACTATCTCAAAGGGATGAACGAGAAGCTGCGTGAGCGGCATATCGATCTCATGGCTCGCCATGAGACCGTCGTTCAACGTGTTGAAGAAGACAATACGAAACTGCTGCGCGCGCTCGCCGAGCAATCGAAGACCTTCCGCGAGATGACGCGCAAGTCAATTGCAGTCAATACGGTTGCAGCCGAACATGCTCTGCCTGAGATCACCCTTGAGCCTGTAGCCGAGCCGGCGGCAACGCAAAAGATCGATGAAGTTCCAGTAGTTTCTGAATCTGGTACGGTGGCCGTAGCCGATCCGGAACCAGCCCCCGTCGAAGGAGCCGAGGAATCGCTGCCCTCGAATGTGATCCGCATTCGCCTGAAGTCAAACGAAACCGCAGAGCCCGCCAGGGAAGAGAATCGTGAACCCGATTTCGAAAAGTTTCTCGAAGATCTGGTTACCGAATTTGAAGCCCCTGCCAGCGATCCTGCAACAGCCCAGACCGAGGCCTTGGGCACACTGGCCCAGCATCTGGATTCTTTTGAAGAAAACCTGCGAGTACCCACTGGCACCCATCCTCCTTCGACTCTGAACCAGCTACTCGCCTCGGCCGAGCCTTTCACTGGCCTTGTCCTTGCAGTTGGCATCAATGATTACATGAGGCTCGACGAGATTCACGGGAAGACCGCAGCGGAAGAGTTGCTGGTTACCGTAGATGCGCTCATGGGCGAAGTTGCAGGCGAATCCGGCTTCTGCTCCCGCAGCAGCGACGACGAGTTTGTTCTAATCTTCCCCAAGCTCACTGGCGCACCCGCCCAGCAGCGTCTGAGTGAAATCTCAGAAAAGCTCTGGGACTATCAGCTCCAGTCGCTGGGAACCTTTTCGGTAGTCTTCTCGTGGGGGGCGTCAGAAGCGCAGAGTCAACCACTGACAGCTACGCTCAATATCGCAACCGAAAACATGGCCGAGACCCGTAGCAGCCGTAAGCATACGGCTGCAGAGTCAGACACACAGCGCCGCGCTACTGCTTGATCTCGGCTTCAATCGCTTCCAGTTCTTTAGCCGCATCGACAAACTTGCCCTGCCCCATCAGCTCTTTATAGTGCTTCAGGCGCATGCGAACCTTGTCCACCCGGGGATCACTGACGGAACGGGTCTGCTGCACTGGAGTCGCGCCAGCAACGGGCGCAGTTGCGGCCGTCACAGCGGCCTCAACGATGCCACCGCCCAATTGCGACAGCGCTTCGGCGTAGGTATTTCCATAGCCTATTAGGCTGCCCAAACCAACCGCAACTTTCTTCAATTCCGGCATTGGCGCATTGCTGGCCTGGATGTAAATCGGCTCCACGTAAAGGAACTGATCGCCCATCGGCAACACCAGCATCTGTCCCTTGATCACCTTGCTTCCCTGCTGATTCCACAGCGTCAGGTCTTTCGAGATAGTCTGATCCTGATTGATCCTCGCGGCGATCTGCATGGGCCCGTAGATCAGCTCTTGCTTCGAAAGTCGCAAGACTTCAAGTTCGCCAAGTCGCGTACCGTCACAGCGAGCGGCCATAAGGCCGATCAGATTCTGCTTGTTGCGTGGCGTAAAGGTGGTCAGTAGCAGGAATTCCGGCTTGGTCTCCCCCGGCAAAGTCGCCATCAGATATGTGGGCTTGACAGAGTCGGTTTGGCCATCCATTCCATCTGAGGTTTTTGCCAGGTCCCAGGGGTCCTCACGATTGTAGAAGGACTCTGGATTCTTCATGTGATAGGTGCGGTACATCTCGGCCTGCACACGGAAAAGTGTCTCGGGATAGCGAGCATGCTCTCTCAGATCAGCAGGCATTTCGCCCTTGTTCCGGAATAGCTTCGGGAAGATCTTGCGGTAGGAGGCCAGCACAGGATCAGTCTCATCCCACGCGTAAAGTGTAGTTGCCCCGTCGTAAGCATCCACAGTTGCCTTCACGCTGTTGCGCATATAGTTTACGCGCCCAAAGGAAGTAGCTACAGACCGGGAATACGGATGCATCGAATGCACCGTATAGCCATCAATCATCCAGACAAGTTTGCCGTCTTTGGCCACCACCATGTAGGGATCGTCATCCCAAACCACAAACTCAGCGAGCTTGTCGACACGATCGGCAACCTTACGATTGATCAGCATCCTCGACTCGGGCGTCAGATAGGAAGTGAGCATGATATTCCAGTCGCCTTCAGCAACTGCAGCCGCAAAGCGCATCAGCATTCCGTCGATCGGAATCCCGCCCTGACCGGAATACTTGCTGTGTACATTTTCATTGCCCGATGGATAGTTGAATTCGGGCTGAGCCGTCCGTACAAAGACAGGCTCATGTACGGCCTCGCCGTAGTAGAGCTCGGGCCGGGTTACCTTCGGAGCATTGGGCTTGAAAGCCAGCGGTGCGTCCTTCAGCATCAACTCGGGCAAGCCATCCGAGGTGATGCGATTTGCTTCGGCCATCACCATTCCATAGCCATGCGTGTAAATGAAGTGTGGATTGATCCAACGGCTCTTGGCGTCCGGCAACTGCCGCACATCCAGTTCCCGTGGGCTTAGCAACACTTGCCGCAACTGCCCATCGGCCCCGCGGTAACGGTCGACATCGGTGTCGGCAAACACGTAGTAAGGCCGCAAGGCTTGAATTTGGGTGATGGTATCGTGAAACGCTTTCCAATCCCAAAGCCTGACGTTATCCAGTAATTCCTGATGCTTGGCAGGCTCGAAGGTGCCGCTCATCTTGGCTGGAAAATCTCTTTCCTTCAATTGACCCGCAAGGCCAAATGCCGTTCGAGTGCCTTCGATATGCCGCTCGATATAGGGTTTCTGCAGCGAGATCTCATTCGGGCGAACACTCAAAGCGTTCACGACACGCGGCACAATGCCGCTGACAACATAGACAAGCACCACCAACCCTACCGCCAGCCCGATCTTGCGAGCCATCACAAGAACAGCCCCGAACACGCAAGCCCCAACCAGGCCCCACACCATCGGCAACACGATATTTACATCAACATAATCGGCACCCACCAGAAAGCCATGATCTGCAAACAAGACATCATAGCGACTCAAGTAAGCACGCCCGGCCAGCAGTAAAAAGAACAAGGCAATGGCAAACCGAATCGAAGGCCCGCTGAATGCGTCTCCCAGATTCAGCCCACGCAGGTCAATTCCTTCCTGGGGTTGCATCCGCGAAATCCTGTCGCGCAGATGTTCAAAGCGGCTTGCCACCCAGTAGACAATGAAGCCAACCACGAGAATGCCCTGCACGTAGGCGAGCAGCATTTCGTAGAAAGGCAACTGGAAGAAATAGAAGCCGATCGGCTGCCCAAAGACCGGGTCGCGCCAGGCATCTCCTACCGCAGCGGTAGATCCGTAATAACGAACGACTGTC
>CANGVB010000469.1 GCA_947456995.1 Bryobacteraceae bacterium
CGTCTTGGGCCTGGGGCTGGCCGGGATTGGATTGATCGCAATTGCCTTTGAGGGATTGAGTTGTCTGATCATGTGTGTTCCTCTGGCGCTTCCGCTCGCTGCGATTGGCGTGCTTGTTGGGCGAGAAATTGTTCGCCCCGGGCAGCAGCCGGTGGCCCGGCAGTCGATGATTGCGGCCTTGTCAATTCTGACTTTGTGTCCGCTGACGGCGGCTACGGAGAATTACTGGAAGCCGCCGGCAGAGGTGTTCTCAGTAGTGACGTCAGTTGAAATTAATGCAAGGCCCGAAGATGTCTGGCCCAAGGTGATTGCCTTCCCTGAACTTGCGCCACCAACAGATCTAGTTTTCCAGTTTGGAATCGCCTATCCGATTCGAGCGCGGATTGAAGGCACAGGCCCGGGGGCGATCCGCTATTGCGAGTTCTCCACCGGGCCCTTTGTTGAACCGATTACAGAATGGCAGCATGCAAAATTGCTGGCGTTTGACGTCACCAGCAGCCCGGCACCGATGGAAGAACTCAGCCCCTACAAGATCCACCCGCCACATCTGGACGGCTTTCTGCAATCCAAGCGCGGGCAGTTCCGGCTGATTCCTCTCGATGGCGGGCGGCGGACTCGCCTTGAGGGCACGACGTGGTATAGCCAGGCACTCTATCCGTCGGCCTACTGGCAAATCTGGACGGATGCGATCATCCACCGGATCCATCTGCGGGTGCTCCATCACATTCGCACTCTTTCAGAGCGCTCGGGCTAAACTGGAAGATTCAAGAGACTCCATGGCCCTCAGCCTTTTCAATACACTTTCCCTCAAGGTAGAAGAATTCACTCCGTCTGACGGGCGAACCGTCCGCATGTATTCGTGCGGACCGACGGTCTACAACTTCGCCCACATTGGCAATCTGCGTACTTTCACCTTCAATGACACGCTGCGGCGATGGCTGCGGTATCGCGGCTTTGTGCTCAACCATGTGATGAACATCACCGACGTTGAAGACAAGATCATTCGCAAGTCGATGGAGCTGGGCATTCCGATGTCGGAATACACGCTCAAGTACGAGAAGTTCTTTCTCGAAGACATGGATACGATGCGGATGGAGAAGCCGGAGAAAATCGTCCGCGCCACCGAGCACATCCATGAAATGGTGGATCTGATCGAGAAGCTGCAGGTGAAGGGTTATACGTACGATTCCGACGGAAGCGTGTATTACCGTATCAGCAAGTTTGAAGGCTACGGCAAGCTGTCGCATCATGATTTTTCGGGCATACAGGCCGGGGCACGCGTAGACAACGACGAGTACGACAAGGACGACGCGCGGGACTTCGTACTCTGGAAGGCTCGCAAGGGCGAAGAGCCGGCGTGGGATGCGCCGTTTGGTGCGGGCAGGCCTGGCTGGCATATCGAATGCTCTGCCATGGCGATGAAGTATCTGGGCGATACGCTGGACATCCATACCGGTGGCGTCGATCTTGCGTTTCCCCATCATGAGAACGAGATTGCACAGTCTGAGGGTGCGTCGGGCAAGCCCTTTGCAAGGTTCTGGGTTCACTGCGAGCACCTGCATGTGGACATGCAGAAGATGTCGAAGAGCCTGGGCAATATCTTTACGCTGCGGGATCTGGTGGAGCTTGGCCATACGCCCGAGGCACTGCGTTTTGTGTTGATGAGTGTGCCTTATCGCAAGAAGCTGAACTTTACGCTTGAGTCGCTGCAGGGGGCGCAAACCTCGATCGACCGTCTGCGCAACTATAAGCTGCGGATTCAGACCGACAAGCTGGCTGAAGGCAGCAATGAGGCCGTGACGAAGCTGGCGACTGAGGCTCTGGCCAAGTTTGAAGCATCGATGGATGATGACTTGAATACGGCGGAGGCGCTGGCGGCAGTGTTTGAATTTATTCGAGAGACGAATACGATGCTCGATCAGGGGCAGTTTCTCGAAGGCAACCGTGCGGCGGCGCTGGATCTGCTAGCCCGCTTCGATACCGTGTTCGACATTCTGGAAGTGAAGGTTGCGGCCGGAGGCATGGAAGATAGCGCGGTAGAGGCTTTGATTGCCGAGCGGACGGCGGCCAAGAAGGCGAAGCAGTTCTCGCGCTCAGACGAGATTCGCAACCAGTTGCTCGAAGCCGGCATTGTGCTCGAAGACACCAAAGATGGAGTGCGCTGGAAGCGTAAGTAGACTTAGCGTCCAGCCATTCGAAGACCGATGCCAATCAAGACTGCACCGAAGACGCCATATCCGAGTACGGCACCCCAGCCCCAATCCTGGCGGCCATCACGATTAGCCTTGAGCCCGGAGTATGCAACCAGGACAAGCATGATGCCGCAGCCCAGCAGCAAGGCGGTATCAAACCAGGCACGACGCCGGAAGGCCCCCTGCACTCTCATCACGGCAACGATGAGGGAGGCAGTTGATACGAGTAGTTGTGCCCAGATGGGCGCTCTCCAATTCAATAAGCCACGCACAGCAAATTTCCTCTGCGAGTAAACGACAATGAAAATCCATTCTAAGGCCGTCCATGCGGGCGACCGCAAGCGCAAACCCGGAACACCGATTCCCGTAGTAACTCCGATTCACACGGCAGCCAGTTTTTTCTACGATTCCCTGGAGTCGATCGACAAGGTATTTGCCAAAGAGATGCATGGCTACGCGTATTCGCGCTATGACAATCCATCTAACGCGGCACTTGAAGAACTGGTGAGCAGTCTGGAATCGGCCCATGGCACGCTGGCGACGGCGTCTGGCATGAGCGCGCTGCAGATTGCGATTACCTCAGCATTGACAGACCGGCGCAAGCACGTGCTGGCCGCCAACGCGCTGTATGGCGCCACGGTGAAGTTGTTGCATCAGGTTTTTGAACCCTTCGGCACCACCAGCAGTTTTGTCGATATCTGCGACCTCGATGCGATTCAGAAGGCGATTGCAGCAGAAAAGCCTGGCGTCATTCTGATGGAGACGATCTCGAACCCGCTCTTGCGCATTGGCGAAATCGACAAGATTGCGCAGATGGCTCGCGACGCTGGAGCATGTCTGATTGTGGACAATACGTTTGCTACGCCAGCGCTGGTACGGCCGCTTGAGCTTGGGGCCAACATCTCGGTGAGCAGTGCTACCAAATACCTGTCGGGGCATGGCGATGTGATTGGTGGCCTGGTGAGTTGCGACGAAGAACACTTTGAACCGGTAAGGGCGCTATCGCGGATCTATGGGCCGATTCTCGGGCCGTTTGAGTGCTACCTGACGATGCGCGGGATCAAGACCTTCCCACTGCGCTTTGACCGTCAGAATCAGAATGCGATTCGCGTTGCAGAACATCTCTCGAAACACTCGAAAGTGGAAGCGGTGTACTTCCCAGGCCTAGCCAATCATCCAGACCAGGCAACGACCACACGTCTGCTGCCGGCGGGGCAGTTTGGCGCTATGGTGTCGTTTGAGATCACAGGCGCTGACAAGCAGGGCATCTTTAACTTCTTTGACCGGTTGAAGATGATTGTGCCTGCGACGAGTCTGGGCGACGTGCATACGATGGCGCTTTATCCGGCGATTGCATCGCATCGCGACATTCCGCCGAAGCAGCGAGCGCGGCTTGGCATTCGTGAAAATCTGGTTCGGGTTTCGGTTGGGATCGAAGATATCGAAGACATCCTGGCCGACCTCGATCAAGCCCTTGAGCTGAGCTAGGTTACTATAGGCGAGAATGGCCATCTACGCCTCTACGGTTTTCCTTAGCGCATTTCTTCTTTTTCTGGTTCAGCCACTGATCGCAAAATTGATCCTGCCCTGGTTTGGTGGATCTGCCGTGGTCTGGAACACTTGCATGTTGTTCTTTCAGATCCTGCTGCTGGCCGGCTATGGCTACGCGCACTGGACGATTCAGAAGCTGAGCCCCAAGGCGCAGTTTCGCTTGCATTCGATTCTGCTGGCCCTGGCCGTGATACTCACGCCGGCATTGCCCCCCGAGTGGCTAAAGCCGGGTGGCGAAGCTGCACCGATCTTCCCGATCCTTGC
>CANGVB010000470.1 GCA_947456995.1 Bryobacteraceae bacterium
GGTGGCATCAATGACCCCGACGTTGTTCAAGCTCGTCCTTATCAGGAACCACCCCGTCCGCCCGCGCTTCGCCCGGGTGAAGAGCCGCCCATCGCTGCAGAAGTTGCCGAAGCCATGCGCGCCTACATCCCCCCCTCGGATATGACTCCCCGGGTGGTGATGAAATTCTCCCCGGCAAACGAACTCCTCATCAGTGGCATGCTCGCCGGAGGGCAGGAACTCGCTGGCAGACCGGTTGTCGTCGACGTCCCTGTTGGCAAGGGCCATGTAGTGCTCTTCGCAAACAACCCGATGTGGCGTCAACAGACGCAGGGCAGTTGGTTCCTGGTTTTCAACGCTGCCATGAACTACGCCAACCTGAACGCAGGCCGGATCAAGAGCGCTCCGGCGTCTGGATCTGGTGACGAAGATGACGATCAGTAAAGTCTGAGTCCACGAAATCAGGTGGCTGCACGTCTATGCTGATGAGCTGTGATTTTAAAGAGCCTTATTTTCGCCCTATGTTTGCCCCTGTGGAGCGCCAAGTTTGCGGTGCTTGAAAGTGGTTCGCATCTTCAAGTGGATCGATGGGAGAAGCGAGGGGCAGAAATTCTGCTACATAGCAACGGCGGAACGCTCATCCTCCGGGCCTCCGATGTCGTTGAATTCATTGAAGAAGTAGATCCTGAGGTGCCCGTGGTGCCAATGCCATCCGCGCAGCCGGCGCTAAAGCCTCCGCCGCCAAAGACGGAACCGAGAGAAGTAATCGCCGAAATGGCTGCTCAGTATGGCCTGCCTGAAAAGTTTGTGTCGAGCGTAGCCCGAGCGGAAAGCGCATATCAAACTAAGGCCATCAGCCCGAAGGGTGCAATCGGGGTGATGCAACTGATGCCGGGCACCGCGAGAGAGCTTGGCGTAGACCCCAATGACGTGCGGCAGAACATCGAAGGTGGAACCAAGCTGCTGCGCGATCTCCTGGTGCAATACCAGAACGATCCAGACCAGGTGAGAAAGGCCCTCGCCGCCTACAACGCCGGGCCTGGCGCTGTTGCCAAATACGGTGGAGTCCCTCCTTACAGAGAAACGCAGCAATACGTGGAAAAAGTCTTGAAGAACTATCAGGGTGCCAAGTAAATGTCGACCGAACGGGTAGCACTCAAAAACACCGAGCAGGAAGAAATCGACGCCAAGCGCCTGGCGATGCGCTACCGGGCTGAATTCGTAGATCTGCGCAACGCGGAGATCGACCACGACCTCTTCCGTACCATCCAGGTCGACCTGATGTTTCGATACAACTTCGTCCCGCTGCACTCCGATGGTGGCGTGCTCGAAATTGCGATCGCCGATCCGCGTAACCTTCAGTTGGTGGACGAGCTCAGCTCACTACTTGGCAAGAAGCTGAAAATCAAGGTAGCCACCTTAAGCCAGATTTCTGACCGGCTCAAGAAGACAGAACAAAGTCAGCGCGTGCTCGAAGAGGTTACCGAAGGCTTTACCCTCGACGTTGTCGGTGACGAAGAGAATCCGGAAGAAACACTCTCAATCGACAAGCTGAGTGCCGACAGCGACACGGCACCTGTGATCCGGCTGGTCGACACCACCATCTTCAACGCCCTCGAACGCCGGGCAAGCGACATCCATATCGAAACGCGCGATCAGGAAGTTGCCATCAAATACCGCATCGATGGTGTTCTGCACTATGCCATGCCTCCGATCGCCAAAGACTGGCACTCAGCCATCATCTCCCGTATCAAGGTGATGAGCGAACTCGACATCGCCGAGCGTCGCGTACCGCAGGACGGCCGCTTCCGCGTGCGCTACAAGGGCCGCCTGATCGACTTCCGAGTCTCGGTGATGCCTACGGTGCATGGCGAAGACAGCGTTCTTCGAGTTCTCGATAAAGAGAGCATGAGCGAAAAGTTCACTCGCCTATCGCTCGAAGTTGTCGGCTTCGCCGAAAAAGACGTTATCAAGTTTCGCCGCTACATCAAAGAACCCTACGGCATGGTGCTGGTAACAGGCCCTACCGGTTCGGGTAAGACCACGACACTTTACGCTTCGCTCAGCGAGATCCAGAACGACGAAGACAAGATCATCACCATCGAAGACCCGGTGGAATATCAGCTCAAAGGCATCACGCAGATTCCGGTAAACGAGAAGAAGGGCCTGACCTTTGCCCGCGGTCTGCGCAGCATCCTGCGTCATGACCCGGACAAGATCCTGGTCGGCGAAATTCGCGACCAGGAAACCGCGATCATCGCCATTAACGCAGCGCTTACGGGCCACCTTGTGTTCACCACCGTTCACGCCAATAACGTCTTTGATGTTCTGGGCCGATTCTTGAACATGGGCGTTGAGCCCTACAACTTTGTCAGTGCGCTCAATTGCATCCTGGCCCAGCGACTGGTGCGTCAGATTTGCCCTCACTGCAAAGCGCCCATTCATGTGAGCGATCAGGAACTTCTCGATAGCGGGCTCAAGCTCGAAGAGTGGCGCGACGTTACGCTCTACGAAGGCAAGGGTTGCTTTGAATGCGGCGGCACTGGCTTTCGCGGAAGAACCGCAATTCACGAATTACTCGATCTCACTGAAGAGATCCGTGAACTGATTCTCGAGCGGCGCCCCACCTCACAAATCCGCGTTGCAGCGCGGGCCCAAGGGATGAGCACTTTGCGAGAAAGCGCAGTCGACAAGATGCGTGAGGGCTTCACAACCCTGAAAGAAATCAACAAGGTAACCTTCGTCGAATGAGTTTTCTTGAGAAGTTACGCAATCTCATCGAGGAACCGCCACCGGCCTTTGCTTTTGAGCTTGGCTCAGACGGCATCGCTCACTGGCAGGCAGGCTCGACAAAATTCGAATCCCTTCCGGGCCTTGACCTGCATCACGATGCCGGTGTTTTGGCAGAAGCCCTGGGCCGCATCACTCCAGCGCCCAACGGCAATCGCAAACGAGCCGCAGCCCTCATCCTCCCCGACAAGGCAGCTCGGGTGACGCTTATGGATTTTGATCAATTTCCACGCAAGGCTGAAGACCAGGCCGCCTTGATTCGGCTTCGCCTCAAACGTACTGTCCCCTTCGATGTCGACACAGCTATTTTGCGCTACCAGGTAATTCCGAAGACCGCAAATAAAGTCGATCTCACTGTTGCGGCTATCGCTGTTGAGACTCTGGCACCTTACGAAACTGCCTTTCGCAATGCGGGTTTCCACGCCGGCTTCGTTACAATTTCAGGCCTCAGTGCCGCCAATCTGGCCGACGCGAATTCTCTCACTATGCGTCTGAGCGGGCTGACGCTCACCATCAGTCATTTTGAGAATCAGGTGCTGCGACTATATCGTTGCCTCGAATTGCAATCCGGCACGATGGACGAAATCCTGAACGTGCTCGACCCAACCCTTGCCTATCTCGAGGATGAGCGTAAAACGAAGCCGCCAAGAATCGATGTCTGTGGCCTCGGCGAGCTGGGCGTCGCGCTCGAAGAGCATCTGCGTGAAACGTGGTCGATGGATGTGCAGCCGTTGCGAAGCAGGCTTGGAGCGGTAGACGCAAATAACGCCGGCCTGCTCGGCTACCTCGAAGCGACGGGAGTGAATTAATCGAGTGCAAGCGAGAATCCCCATCAATCTGGCAAGCGAACCCTTCCGCAGGGATCGGGCCATGCTGGTTGCAAGCGCAGTTCTTGCCATCGCATTGGCAATCGGCCTTGCCGGACAAATCTATCTGATCCTGCAGGAAAGCAATCGCGCGGAGGAAACCAGGATCGCAGCAGAGCGAACCGATCTGGCCGTGCGCAAGCTGACAGCAGAGCAGGCTAAGGTAGATCTCGTTTTGCGGCAGGCTCAGAATTCAGAAGTCCTCGATCGCAACATCTTTCTGAATACCCTGATCTCGCGCAAATCTGTGAGCTGGACCCAGCTTTTTGCTGACCTTGAAAAAGTAATGCCAGGGTCGGTGCGCCTTGTCAGCGTGCGGCCGCAAATCACCCCGAGCAATCAAGTGATACTCGACATGACCGTCGGCGCTA
>CANGVB010000471.1 GCA_947456995.1 Bryobacteraceae bacterium
CTGATTGCGGCTGGCTATGACTCTTCGATGGACGGAGATGCCTATTCGAGCATCTTCTTCCAGAACGCCAATAACTCCGTGCGCGCCGATGATGACTTCATGGAAGCCTCCGAGCGCAATGGGGAGTATTGGACCAAGAGCCGGGTGACTGGCGCGCCTGTGAAGCGTTACATGGCCAAGGACTTGCTGCGTCAGATCGCTGAAGCGACCTGGCAGTGCGGCGACCCCGGCATGCAGTTTGATACGACGATCAACCGCTGGCATACCTCGAAGAACACGAGCCGCATCAATGCATCTAATCCTTGCAGCGAATACATGTTCCTCGACGATTCGGCTTGCAATCTGGCTTCGCTGAACCTGATGAAGTTTTTGGGTCCGGATGGCAAGTTCCAGGTGGAAGCCTTCCGTCATGCAGTGGATACGTGCATCGTTGCTCAGGAAATTCTGGTAGACAACGCGAGCTACCCGACCGAGCGGATTGGCCAGAACTCGCATGACTATCGCCCCTTGGGCTTGGGTTATGCCAATCTCGGTACGCTGCTGATGGCAATGAGCATGCCGTATGACAGCGATTCCGGCCGCGATATGGCTGGTGCGATCACTGCAGTGATGTGCGGACAGGCTTATTTGACCAGCGCCCGTGTGGCTGAGGCTGTTGGCCCCTGCCCGGGTTATGAGATGAACCAGGAGCCCTTCCTCGAAGTGATCCGTATGCATCGTGACAGTGTTGCCAAGATCAGCACGGCGAATGTACAGCCGGACTTGCTTGGTGCGGCATGGGAATGCTGGAACAACGCTTACGAAGTTGGCCGTGGCAGCGGTTACCGCAATGCCCAGACGACGGTGATTGCGCCTACGGGCACAATCGGCTTCATGATGGATTGCGATACCACTGGTATCGAGCCCGACTTGAGCCTGGTGAAGTACAAGAAGCTTGTTGGCGGCGGCGTGATCAAGATTGTCAATCAGACGGTGCCTCAAGCGCTGATCAAGCTGGGTTATTCACCGGAGCAAGTCGAGAAGATTGTTACTCACATCGACTCGACCGGTACGATCGAAGGGGCTCCCGGCTTCAAGGATGAGCATCTGGCAGTGTTTGATTGCAGCTTCCGCCCGATGAACGGCAAGCGGTTTATCCACCACATGGGTCACGTAAAGATGATGGCGGCGGCACAGCCGTTCATCTCTGGTGCGATCTCGAAGACGGTGAACATGCCGGAAGAATCGACGGTTGAAGATATCGCCGATGCTTACCTGCAGAGCTGGAAGCTCGGCATCAAGGCAGTTGCGATTTATCGTGACAACTCGAAGAAGGCTCAGCCTTTGTCGAGCGGTACGTCCAAGGGCGAGAAGAAGTCTACGGGCAGCCTGGCCGATGCCAAGCCGGAAGTAAAGATCGTCGAGAAGATCGTGTATCAGCCGAAGCGGCGTAAGCTGCCGGAAGAGCGCGAAGCCAAGACGCACAAGTTCTCGATTGCCGGCCATGAAGGCTACATCACGGTGGGTCTGTTTGAAGACGGCACCCCTGGTGAAATCTTCATCACGATGGCGAAGGAAGGTTCGACGATTTCGGGCCTGATGGATAACTTCGCAACAGCGATCAGCTACGGCTTGCAGTACGGCGTGCCGCTTAAGTTCTATGTCGACAAGTTCAGCCACGTAAGGTTTGAACCGTCGGGCTGGACCGGCAATCCGCAGATTCCTTATGCGAAGTCGATCATGGACTACATCTTCCGCTGGATGGGTGCTAAGTTCCTTGGCCCAGAGTATGCATTGGGAGAAGCGGGCGAGACGACCAAACTGTCTCCGACCGAGAAGGATCCGCAACAGGATTTGTTCTCGCCGGTGGCGGCTGATGCGCCGTCTTGCGCTGAGTGTGGCGGCATGATGACTCGCAACGGGTCTTGCTATAAGTGCGAGAACTGCGGGTCGACCAGCGGCTGCAGCTAAAGCTCCAACCTTTCATCCTGTATTGAAGAAGCCCCGGCGCCTATGGCCGGGGCTTTTTCCATCCTTTCGTACCATTGTGGGAGCCGATCTTCTGCCCCATCATGGAAAGATGAGAGTTTGGATTTGTCTGCTGATGGCGTTGAGCCTGCTGAGTGCGGCGCCGAAGAAGACTGCGGCCAAGCGGAAGGTAGATGTTACCTGCGTGGATACGCCCCGGGTGGCAGCCCGGAAGCGGCCTGTGAAGAAGCTGGAGCTCTCCGAGAGCATGAAGAAGGAGCTGAGCGGGGTTCTGTTTGGGGTGAGCCTGAATGAGCGGCTTGAGCTGAATATCGACATGGAGGCACCAACCGACGAGGGTGCCACGCAGCTTGAAAAGATGGTGGGTGTTCTGGCTGAGGCGCAGCAATTGAAGTCGCAAGAGGGAGAGGCAGTAATCATTGATCTGCCCAAGGCGACCCGGGTGTCGAAGAACGGCAAAGTTGTGCGTACAACTGTATCGCTGAGCGACGCGCAACTGGAGAAATTGCTTGAGGCCCGCTATGGCCGAAAGCTGGTTTCAGAGGCGAAGCTGCGGCTGGTGTACGTGCATGGTTTGCCGGGTGGGACGAGGAATTATCCTTTTGGGGATTCTGTGAACGTCGACTTGCGCCGCTAGAAGATATGATCTGAAGGATGACTCGACGATCCTTCCTGGCTGCCACTGGTGCAGCTTCTCTTCTTGCTGCTCCCTCGAAGCCCAATTTTGTGGTGATTTATACCGATGATCAGGGAATCGGTGATGTGGGTTGCTACGGACACCCTGAGGTGCAGACGCCGAACCTGGATCGACTGGCGAAGAGTGGGGCGCGGTTTACGAACTGGTATTCGAATTCTCCTGTTTGTTCGCCGTCGCGGGCCAGTCTCCTTACGGGGCAGTATCCAGAGCGGCATGGGATTTTGGATGTACTCACTTCGACGGCCCAGTTCAACACTCCAGGTTTGAAGGCTGGCGAGAAGACGCTCGCTGGTGAGCTTAAGAAGGCGGGCTACCGCACCGGGCACATCGGCAAGTGGCATTTGGGGAGTGCCACGCACTCGCGGCCGAAGGCAGCGGGCTTTGATGAGTTCTACGGTTTTTACTCTGGCTGGACGGATGCGATCTCGCATCGCTACTATACGCTGGGCCGTGGGCAGAGCGAGATTCTGCATGACCTTTGGCACAACGACGAAGAAGTCTCGCGAGACGGTGAGTATCAGACGGAGATTTTAGGTAGCGAGGCGGTAGCGTTTTTAAAGAAGCAATCGCAGACGCAACCCTTCTTTCTGAATCTTTGTTTTGGGGCTCCCCACTACCCAATGATTGCCCGGGAAAAGACTCTGGCGCGGTTTCCGAAAACGATGGACCGGGACCGAAGAATGCATCTGGCGATGATTGCTGAAGTGGATGATCAGGTGGGGCTCTTGATGGCAACACTCAAGCAGAAGGGGATGCTTGAGAACACGGTGATCTTCTTTCAGAGTGACAACGGGGCAACGCAGGAATCTCGTGCTGACCATGCCGGGCGGCCTTATCGGGGTGGTAGCAATGCGCCGTTTCGAGGCTGGAAGCAGGGCTTGTTTGAGGGTGGGGTGAGAATGCCGGCGATGATGAGCTGGCCGGGCAAGATCGGGGCAGGGCAGGTGGTGGATGGTGTTGGCATGGCGATGGATGTGTTGCCTACCTTTCTGGCCGTGGCTGGCCTGGCTGCGCCGGCCGGGATCGATGGCAGGGATCAGAGCGAGATGCTGATGCGCGGGGGCAAGAGTGCCCACACAAGCGTGCACTGGCTGTATCTGGAAAGCAGAGCCATTAGGAAAGGGGATTGGAAGCTTATCGAGAATCCGCCCAAGTTTCCGGATGACCCTTACGGCGAACCAAAAGAAAAGCTGTGGCTGAGTAATCTGGCCAAGGACCCCTCAGAGAAGAAGAACTGGGCGGGTGAGGCCCCTCAGGTGGTTGAGGAGTTGATGCAGTTGTTGCCGAAACAACTTTGACGGCACCTAATCCGAGAGTCCGCAGGAGTCGA
>CANGVB010000472.1 GCA_947456995.1 Bryobacteraceae bacterium
ATTCATTCAACTGCGCCCAGCTCTCGACTCGAACCTCGCTCATGTGACCATACTAGCGATATGACGCTCCTCGCGTTTCTGCTCCTCACCGCACAGCAACCCGGCTATTTCTCCGATCGCGAATTTGAAAACGCCAAAGTCACCTTCGAATACAAGCTCGACCAATGGGCCGAAGCCGCCATAGTCCTCCGCACTCCCAAAATCGGCCGCCCTATCCAGCAAGGCGTTGCTGTCTTCCTCGCGCACGATTTCCACAAACGTGAAGGCACCTACACCACCGGCGCACTCGCCGGCACCAAGCCACCGCTTCAACTACTCCCGCCCACTTACAACGTCTGGCACAAAGCCGAGCTCACCCTCAAAGCAGACCAGCTCGAATTCTCCCAGGACGGCCAAGTCCTCCAGCACGCAACACTCCCAACACACAAGCGAGGCAAAGGCTACATCCACTTCGCCACCCTCCTCCACAAATACGAAATCCGCAACCTGAAAATCGAAGACCTCGGCACCAGCGAATCCTACGTCGACAACTGGCAACCCTGGAAGCTGCGCGACGCCGGCACCTGGCAAACTGCAACAAATTCAGCCACCGGCTCAAACGGCCACGGCATCAACTACGGAGCACCAGTCCTCAAAGACTTCCTCTTCTCAGCCGAAGTATTGTCTACCAACAACGCTAATGGTGGCATCTTCTTCCGCGGCAGCCCCGACAAACAAATCAACCGTGGCTTCGAGGTCCAGATCTACTCACCTCTAGACTCCGTCTTTCCAACTGGCAGTATCTACGGCCTCAAACGATCCACAGTTGCAAGCAACACTGAAGGCCGCTGGTTCTACCTGCAGGTCCAGGTCATCGGCCGCACCTGCAAAGTCTGGGTCGATGGAGTAGAGGTAGCAACTACAAGCGAGCTACCAGCGGACCTCGAAGCCGGTCAGATCGGCCTCCAGATCCACATGGAAAACACTCAAGTCGAGTGGCGTCAGATCCGCGCCCTTAAGCTTTAACAGGCCAATCCGGATTTTCCGTCCGCGCCTTCACCATCAAAGCCTTCAACTCTGCAACCAGTTCCGGCTTCGCACTAGCCAAATCTTTCTCCTCACCCAAATCCTGAGACAGATCGAACAACTGCATCTGCCCATTCTTCAATTGGATGCACTTCCAATTGCCCCGTCGGATCGCCCGCGTAAAGCCACCCTCATGAAACTCCCAGTAATAATAAGGCTGCGTGGCGGTGGATTTCCCCCGCCACACATCCATAACATTCATGCCGTCGATACCCTTAGGCGCGGTCGTCCCTGCAAGTGAAGCAAGCGTCGGCATCACATCCCAAAACGCCCACGGTGTATCGTTCACCTTGCCAGCGGGAATCTGATTGGCCCAAACCGCAATGGCCGGCACCCGAATCCCACCATCGGTAAGAGAACGCTTAATCCCGTTCAGCGGGCCATTCGAATCAAAGAATTCAAACTTGTGTCCGCCCTCCTGATGCGCCCCATTGTCAGAGGTAAACACGATCAGCGTGTTCTCATACATTCCCTTTGCCTTCAACTTGTCAACAATAGCCCCCACGTGCCGGTCCAGTCGGCTCACCATAGCCGCAAAATTCTTCTCCACCTGCGGCCAGGGCTTGGCCCCAAACGGAGCATCCTCCGGCACCTCCTGCCCATTCCCCGTATCCCGCCCCAACTCATTATTCGTATGCGGAATCACCGACGTGTAAAACATAAAGAACGGCGTCCCGGCCTTCTGCGAATCCAGCCACTTCATCGCCTGCTCATGAATCACATCCGGAGCATAATCCTGCTTCCGCGTCCCGGTATTCCCCTTCAACTCCACCAGCTCATCGTTATGATGCAAAGCCTGCGGGTAATACATATGAGCCTGCACCTGAGAGAAAAACCCGAACCACTCATCCCACCCCTTCTTGGTCGGATAGCCAGGCTTGCCCAACCGCCCCAACGCCCACTTCCCAAACATCCCGGTCCGATAGCCAGCCCCCTTCAGCAATTCAGGGATTACAACATCTTCCTTCCGCAACACATCCTCATTCGCCCCATTGCCCCGAATCCGCGAATGCCCCGTGTGGTAACCAGTCATCAACGCACAGCGAGAAGGAGCACAAACCGTAGACCCCGCATAAGCCGAGCTAAACCGCGTCCCCGCCGCCGCGAGAGCATCGATATTGGGAGTAGAAAACATCTTCTGCCCATAGCAGCTCAGATCCCCAATCCCCAAATCATCCGCCAAAATTAAAACCACATTCGGCTTCACCGGCCGCTGCGCCAAAGCAACCGCCCCAAGACTCCCGGCCATCAATTCACGACGTGTCATATGAATAGCCTAAGCGAATTCGGTGACAATGGAAGAAGAGACAAAACCATGGAAGCAATTGAAGAAGTCCAGAAGCTATTGCCCTCCTTGTCGCGAGGCGAAAAGGCGCAACTTCTGAAATGGGTTGTTCAGGATCTTGGCGACGACTTCCCTGGCATCGACTCCTCACCCGACGTCTGCGGGGGTGATCCGTGCATCGTCCGCACCAGAATTCCCGTTTGGCTTTTGGTCAGCTTCCGGTCACTTGGAGCATCAGACCGGGATCTGCTCGAATCTTACCCAACCCTCAGAGCAGAAGATCTTTCAAACGCATGGGCATACGCACGAATTCATTCTGTTGAAATCAACAGTCGCATCCAGGCAAATCAGCAGGACTAGCTGTGGCACTTCTCTACACAAATGAGAATATTGCACACCAACTAGTCGTCCATCTCCGTCGATTAGGTCATGACGTTTTGACATCACTCGATGCAGGTCGAGCTAATCAGCGAATTCCAGATGCAGAGGTTCTTCGCTTCGCCTCTTCGCAGGGGCGCGTGTTGGTCACATACAACCGGCGAGATTTCTTGAAGCTGCACAATTCGACTGCAGTGCCACACGCTGGCCTAATCCTTTGCACAGAGGACTTCGATTTTGAAGGCCAGGCCAAACGCATTCACCAATTCTTGAGTCCAATCCCGCCAGCCGCCCCCTTCCTGATTCGCGTAAATCGCCCAAGTCGCTAATCGCACACTCCGCGCCCCGCCTCACTTCGATATAGACTAATCCCCAATGCTCGACACAGCCATAATCGTCGTCTATTTCTTGATCGTCTTCGCCATCGGCGCCTACCACTCCCTTAAAGAGCGCAACACCAAAGACTACTTCCTGGCCGGCGGCAACGTCGGCTGGATCGCCATCGGCGCCTCCCTCTTCGCCACCAACATCTCAAGCGAACACTTCATCGGCCTCGCCGGCTCCGGGGCCTCCACCGGCTTCGCCGTCGGCTGCTACGAACTCTCAGCCGGCTTCTGCCTCTTCATCCTCGGCTGGCTCTTTGTCCCCCACTACCTGAAGAGCAAGGTCTACACAATGCCCGAATTCCTCGAGCGCCGCTTCGGAGCCAACTGCCGCTGGTACCTCACCATCATCTCCCTGCTCGCCTACGTCTTCACCAAAATCTCCGTCAGCCTCTTCGCCGGCGGCATCCTCATCCGGGAAGTCTTCGGCTGGGACTACATGACCACCGCCATCTTCCTCGTCATCGCGACAGGCGTCTACACCATCTTCGGTGGCCTCGCCGCTGTCATCTATACAGACCTCTTCCAGGCCGTCCTCCTCGTAGGCGGCGCAGTCGTCCTCACCCTGCTCGGCCTCGACAAAGCCGGCGGATTCGAAGGCCTCCGCGCTTCCCTTCCCCCAGACTTCTTCCATATGATCAAGCCTGCCAGCGACCCCGCCTACCCCTGGATCGGCACCACCTTCGGCACCATCATCCTCGGCATCTGGTACTGGTGTACAGACCAGGTCATCGTTCAAAAAACCCTTGCCGCCAAAGGCATCTCAGACGCCCGAAAAGGCACCTTCTTCTGCGCTGCCCTCAAGATCCTCCCACTCTTCATCCTCGTACTCCCCGGCCTCTGCGCCAAAGCCATCTGGCCGAGCGAAGTCACCGGAGACAA
>CANGVB010000473.1 GCA_947456995.1 Bryobacteraceae bacterium
AAAGCCCTCGATCAGGCCGAGAAGCTCTCCACCACGCCCGATGAAAAGGACTCTGTCACTTTCATGCGTGGGGCGATGCTCGAGAAGCAGAAAAATTTTGATGCAGCCGAGGCTGAGTTCCAGAAGATTCTCAAGTCCGACCCGAATAACGCAGGAGCGCTGAATTATCTGGGCTATATGCTCGTCGACAAGAATGTGCGCGTGCCGGAAGGCTTCGCAATGATCCAGAAGGCCCTCGATCAAGATCCAAACAACGGCGCTTATCTCGACAGCATCGGTTGGGCTTATTACCGGATGGACAAGCTGGATGAAGCCGCCAAGTATTTGCAGATGGCCCTTGAGAAAACCAGCAAGGACCCCACCGTGCACGACCACATGGCGGATGTATTCTTCAAGCAGGGCAAGCTAAAAGAAGCGATCGGGTCCTGGGAGCGCAGCCTGTCGGAATGGGCTGCCGTTGCCCCAAGCGACAAAGACGACAAGGAAATTGCCAAAGTACAGAAAAAGCTGGATAGCGCGAAAGTCCGCCTCACCAAAGAATCCAGTGCACGGCCAAAGAAAAACTAGGAGCATCTGAAAATGAAATCGTTGATTGGAATTGTTTGCCTGAGCGCTGGCCTGATGGCTGCCGCAGATTTGAAGCTGGGTAAGCCGCTCACCGTGAAAGACCCAGTGAGCATCGAGAAGATCTACTCCGAACCCGAGAAGTTTGTGGGCAAGACAGTAGCCGTCAAAGGCAAGATCACCGAAGTCTGCCAGATGATGGGCTGCTGGATGAATCTGGTAGATTCCGCCAGCGGCAAGTCGATCCGCATCAAAGTAAACGATGGCGAAATCGAGTTCCCGAAGAATGGCGCCGGCAAGATCGCTATCGCCGAGGGAACTCTCACCAAAATCGAGCTAAGCAAGGAGCGAGCAATCGCCGAAGCCAAACACGAAGCCGACGAGATGAACAAGAAATTCGATCCGAAAAGCGTCACCGGGCCAGTCACAAGGTATCAAATTCGCGGTACTGGCGCAGTGGTGTTGGATTAGCCCCAAGGTTGTTGTATACTAGTGTTGTAGGTTAAGTGGGCCTGTGGCGCAGTTGGGAGCGCGCTTCCATGGCATGGAAGAGGTCATCGGTTCGAACCCGTTCAGGTCCACCAAACTTTCTCTCTCTCCCCTCCTGTTGTAATCCCCTCCAAATTCTGACTGCGTGCTAGCCTTGCGTTCATGCGAGTCGTGTTTCTAGAAGTAGACACCGAGAGTCAATGGGCCATGGCTTCTCTAGGCCCCGCCTTTTTGGCAGCCTTCTTGCGTGAGCATGGCCATGAAGCAATCCTGGTGCGCGCCCTGATCGAGATGCCTGACGAGGAAGTCCTGCGGCTTGTGCGCGAGGCTGAACCTGGATTGATCGGTGTGTCGATGACAACGCGCCAGTGGTTGCGCGCCAGGCACCTGGTAGGCATGATTCGCCAACACCTAAACGTCCCCGTGATCGCCGGGGGCTTGCACGCTACCTTCTCACCTGAAGCGGTCCTGGCTGCACCAGGCTTTGACTATGCCGGGCTTGGGGAATGCGAAGAAGCGCTCCTTGATCTGGTGAATGCCCTTGAGGCCGGCAGATCGCCTCACGGCATCGCCAACATTTGGGTAAGAGGCGGCTTCAAGCCTGTCCTGCGCAAACCGGTGGAACCACTCGACCGCCTCCCCTTTGCCGCACGCGACATACTGGAAGAACCGCGAGGCACGGTTCAGGTTTCAACCCAGCGTGGCTGCCCATTTCCCTGTACCTACTGCGGCGCGCGCATGTTCAATGAACTCTATGAGGGCAACGGCGAGTATGGCCGGCGCCGTTCCCATGAAAATGTTCTCAGCGAGTTACGCGGATTGAGAGACCAGGGCCGCCTCAGCTATGTAATTTTCCTGGATGACACCTTTACGATCCATCACCCTTGGGTGAAAGAATTCTGCCGTCTCTACAAAGAGGAATTTCGAGTCCCCTTCTGCCTTCATGCGCGGGTCGAAACCGTTACCGAACCAATGCTCAAAATGTTGGCTGATGCAGGTTGCCAGCAAATCACCTATGGGGTAGAAAGTGGCAGCGAGCGCGTCCGCCGCGAGGTGATGAAGCGGCCTGTCACCAACCAGCGCTTTCGAGATGTCTTTCGCTGGACCCGCGAAGCGGGCATATTCGTGATCGCAAACTACATGCTGGGCCTGCCCGGCGAGACTAGAGAAGAACTGAACGAGACCTATGAGCTGGCAGCAGAGCTAAGGAGCTTCGACTTTGGCTTTTTCGTCTTTTATCCCTACCCTGGTACGCACCTGTTTCAGACCTGCCGCGACAAGGGCTATTTGCCAGCAGACTATTTGAGCCGCCCGGCAAATCATCGGGAGACGATTCTGAGTTTGCCTGACCTCACTCAGGCAGACATCGACGAGGTCTACGACAAATTCACTGCTTTGCGTGTGAAGAATGAGCGCGAACGTTGGGGTGCACCAGAATTAACTTCGGCACCTGACCATGCTTATGTAGTGGCGCGAAACGGCTAAGCCTTGCGGCGGAGCCGGGCAAAGTAAACCTCGTATTCGGTGGTCGAGCGCTCGTGCGTCTGCAGCCGCCAAATCACACTGTCTTCCTCTGCCTCAATAAAGAGCCCTGTATCGACTCCGGCTTCGTTTCCGGCCGAAAGGAATCGCCGTAACTCCGCGAGCGAAGAGCCCTGATGAGGCGTAGAGCGTTGCGAATGCCCGCCGATCCAGGCGGCAGGCTCTGTTGCTCCGGCAGCCCAATCGAAGGGAGTACACAGAATAGACTCAGTCGCGGGCTTGGTGATGCGCCCCAGCTCAAACAAAAGGCCGAGTGGAGAAGCAACGCAATCGAGCATGTTCATGCAGATTGCCCCGTCGAAGGTGCTGGCGGCAAAAGGCAGAATCGCTACGTCGGCACACCAGAAGCTCACCTGTTCCACTGGATAATCAGGAACTTCGTAGGAATGGCTATCAAAAACCAACCCCACACGCCGCGACTGGTAGCTCACTCGCCGGCTCCTTCTGATTCGTTGGGCAAGACGCAGCATGGAAAAGTTAAGGTCGAGGCCAACTACAAGTTCATTTGTGGCCTTGGCTAACTCGAAGCAGCCTCTCCCCACAGAACAGCCGATATCGATCCAAACCCCAGCTGCGGGAGCAGAAAGTAGCCCACTGGCTGCTTCAAAAAGTGAGAGGTAGCTCGGGCCAGTTTCCGCCCAATGCGAGTGCGCATAAATCGCATTGTTGCCGCGATCCCGGTCGAGGGCGGAGGAGTGCCCCGATAGATCGCCAAGCATCGAAAGAGTAAAGTCACTCAAATCTTCTCGCTTGAGCACGCCCAGGATCTGCTGATTCAACCAGGAGGAGGCATCGGCAAGAACTACCGGGATTCCGTCAATGATCGGATGCTCTCTCTGGCAAAGCCGGTTGCTGCAAATCAGAGAACCTTCAATGATCTCCCCTTCTTCGACCACGGCGACATGTCCAAGAACGAGAAGACTCTCAACACCACGACTCAGCCGGCAGAGCGGACAAACAGGGCGCAGGCGCTCCAGATGGTGTTGGTACAAGGCTGCTTATCCACCAATGATCACATTCGGTGAGCAGGGAGGAATGATCTTGCCAGTGGGGCAAGGAATCGGCCCGACACAAGTAGGAAAACTTACCATATCGCCTAGCCGTGCAGCCGGTTTCCCCCCGGTAATTACAGTCACTGACCCCATTACAACCATTCCGGGCCCGCCTGGCACACAACTTGGCATCGTGCAGGGCTTGGTCTGGCTTGTCACAACTGCCGCAGGAAGATTATTGATGATGACCGTCGGCACGGTCATGAGCAGTATCGGGTGCGGAATCGGCGGATGCGGCACCGGTGTTGGTGTTGGTGCGGGAGGGTGAATCGGAGCATGACAATGCGGAAAGTCGTGCAGTACATTGTCGGTTAAGCGTGCGGCGGGAGG
>CANGVB010000474.1 GCA_947456995.1 Bryobacteraceae bacterium
ACCGATGCAATTGAAAGTGGAATTGATCGCGCGGACGGAGGCTGAGGCGCTGAACAGAACGGAAGGGAAGGTTCTGGCGCCGAAGGAACCGGGTGGGCGGGACTGGTCAAGGATGGTGAGGCGGTTGTCTTTGAGCTCGAAGAGGCGGAGGGCCGGTGGGAGGGACTGGCCTTTGGGGGAGAGTTGGGTGGAGAAGTAGAGGGCGTCGCCGGTGGGGTGGATTGCCAGGTTGTTGATTTGGGCTTGGGCTAGAGCGCAGAAGCCGGTGAGTAAGACGATTAGCCGACTTTGATACTGCATGGTTTAAGAATAGACGAGTTCCCTGGGAATCCAATAGACTCGTTAGATCCTCGATGGAAGCGAAACAAGGCGATGCGAATTATCAACGGCAGGTGATTGAGCTGGCGAAATCGGCGTTGCTGCTGCCTGTTCCTGAACGGGAGTCGTTTTTGCGTGTTGAGTGCGGAGACAATCTGAGCCTGCTGATGGACGTTTGCCTGTGCATGCGGAAGGTTGAGGAAGAGACGGGGAGTGTTCAGTTTGTAGAGGGATTTCGCGCAGGGGCGGTGGTGGGTGGACGATTCCGGATTGTTCGCAAGATCGGGATGGGCGGGATGGGTTTGGTGTACGAGGCGATTGATGAGCGGCTGGATCGCCGGGTGGCGCTGAAGTGCGCCAAGAGCGGGCATCAGATGAGTTTGCCGCCTGAAGCCCGGACGGCCCGAGAGGTGAGCCATTACAACGTTTGCAAGGTGTATGACTTGCATACCGAGATGGGGGAAAACGGGGAGACGACGTTTCTCTCGATGGAATACATTGCGGGGGAGACTCTTGCGGCGCGGATCAAGCAGAAGGGCCCGATGAAGCCGGATCAGGCTTTAGGGATTGTGCGGCAGTTGTGTGCGGGCCTTGCGCAGGCGCATCAGCAGCATGTGATTCATGGGGATTTGAAGCTGGCGAATGTGTTGTTGACCAAAGAGAACCGGGCGGTGCTTACGGACTTTGGACTGGCGCGATTTAGCGAGCCGGATGGGAGCCGGATTCTGAGCCGGAATGGCGGGACGCTGGACTATATGGCTCCGGAGCTGTTGATTGGCGAGCGGGCTAGTGTGGCGTCGGATATCTATGCGATGGGAGTGTTGTTTCATGCGCTACTGACTGGGAGTACGCCGGGCAGGACGCGGAGCATGAAGATGCCGGAAGCTACGGCGACGCTACTGGAGGTGGAAGACCCGACGCAATGGGAACGTGAAGTGCAGGCGCTGCCGAAGCCCTGGGCACAAGTGGTTCGCAGGTGTCTTGAGCCGCTGCCGGGGAAGCGGTTTGGATCTGTGGCCGAGATGATGGCAGCGCTGGAGCCGCCTCGCAGCACCTTGAAATGGGTTGGTTCGGTGGCGGCATTGGTGTTGATGGCTGGGGCATTGTATTGGAACTATACGAAAGCGCCTACGGGGCCGCTGGTGCGGCTGGCTGTGTTGCCGATAGAGGCGGAAGCTGAGCTCAAGAAACGGATGACGCCTGTGGCGGTGGACATTGCCGAGAGATTGTCCGGGGTGCGGCGGAATTTTGTCGTGATTGCGCCGGCGGAGGCGGCGCAGAATCAGGTGAGCGGTTATGAGAAATCGGGGAGTGTGCTGGGTGCGACTCATGCGCTGGAGACGCGGCTGAAAGAGGCAGGGGGGCAATTGAGTGTTGAGGCGAGGGTGGTGGAGGTGGAGACGGGGCGAGCGGTGCGGAGCTTAAGCGCGAGTTATCAGGCGGGGGATACGGCGACTCTAGCGAAGGCGTTGCTCGGGACGGTGAATCTGGGGTTGAATCTGAAACCGGGGAAATCTCAGGAGACGGTGGCGGATGCGGCGTATGGGGCTTATGCGGTTGGGATGAGCACGCTGAGGCAGGATCCGAGGCAGGTGGATGCGGCGATTCCGATGTTTGAAGAGGCGATGCGGCTGGACGCGAAGTCGGCGTTGCCTTATGCGGCAATGGCGGATGCGTATGTGCAGAAATACCGCAACGGAGACGGTACGGAATGGCTGGAACGTGCCGCGCAGATGGCAGCCAAGGCGGTGGGGCTCAGCCCGGATTCCATGAATGTTCTGGTGAGTTCGGGGAAAGTGGCCCAACAAAAGGGGCGGTATGAAGAGGCGATTGCGGACTTCAGCCGAGCGGCAAGGATGGACCCGGCGAACCCTATGGTTTGGCGGACGATGGGCGATGCCTATCAATCGGCAGGGCGGGAGGCCGAGGCGATTGCAACTTACAAGAAGGCAATTGAAGTGGAGCCGAACGCATATCAGAGCTATTACTTTCTCGGTAACTTTTATCTGGCGCGAAGCCAGTGGAGAGAAGCCGAAGAGATGTACCGAAAGACGATTGCGATTGCGCCGGGACTGGCGAGTGCGCAAATGAATCTGGGGTTGGGGCTGAAGCAGCAAGGTAAATATGCAGAAGCCGAGAAGGCGCTGCTGTTGGTGCAGAAGCTGCGGCCGTCGGCGCGGTTGATGTTGAATCTGGGGGCCTTGTATTACGAACAGGCGCGGTATGGCGAGGCGCTGAAAAGCTTTGAAGAGAGCGCGAAGATGGGGCCAGTGCCGGCGGCGCTGCACCGGAATCTGGGAGATGCGCTGCGGCAGTTGGGAAGGGTGAAGGAGGCTCGGGCGGAGTATGAGCAGGCGCTAGTGAAGTCAGAGGAGGAGTTGACTACGAATCCGCGGGCGGCGGGATCGAGAGCGCGGTTGGCGCTGGTGGCGGCAAGGCTGGGAGATCTTGCGCGGGCGCGATTTGAGGTGTCACAGGTTTTGTCGATGGAGGGAGTAACTGCTACGGCGCGGACGGACGCGGTGCAGGCTCTTGAGGTGATGGGGCAGCGGGAGAAGGCGCTTGAGGCGCTGAGGGGAGCGCCTACAGGATTGATTGCGGAGGTGGGGCGGCAACCTGATCTTAAGTTGTTGCGGGAGGATGCGCGATTCTTGCAATTGGCAGAGAAGCCGTGATAGCGTTTAGGCCTGATTTGCAAAGGAGCAACGACTATGCCTGAAGTTTTACTGAAGTATCACGGACAGGGAGAGGGATTTGGGCCTGAGAACAAGAAGGTTCGCGTCAAAGCGAATGACGTTCTTGTTTTCAAGCTACATCCCGGGACACGGAATCAGATTGATGGAGCAAAGCTCCGGATTACCATCCATAATCCGCAATTCTTCAACAAATCGGTCGTGTCGCATGAAGCGAGCCATACCGGGGCTGAAGGGCTTGAGGTTACAGTTAGTTCCTTGCCAGCGTCTGGGGATCGCGTGAGTTTCTATAAGTGCGAACTACTGGATCGTAACTTGAATATGCTGGCGTCTGTTGATGGCGCGATGGGTGGCGAGATTGTGCCGGATTCAGGTGGTAGCTAGTCTGTGAAGGGGATCTCGAAGTAGAAGATCTCCTGATTTGTGGAAGCGTCGACCAGGCCGTTGAGATAGATCTTGGCGGTGGTGCGGTGCTTGATGTTGAAGTAGAAGAAGCCGCTGGCGGATTCGCCGGCGGCTATCATTCTGGCGGCGAAGGAACGGCCTTCGATTTCGGGGGCGCTTAGAGGGTTCTTCTTGCGGCGGGTGGGTATGGGGAAGGGTTTGGGGCCGAGGTTGGGGGCTGTGGGGCCTGAGGCGGCTGAGGTGATTTCGTCGCTCTTGAGGGCCTGGACTTTGCCGAGGCCGGGGACGATGTACTGGACTTCGAGCTGGCCGACTTTGATCGGGGACTTGCGGTTGTTCTTGATTACTACCAGGACGGGGAGGACTTCGTATTTGTTGGGGTCGAGCTTGCCGAAGGCTTTGGCGGCCTTTTCTGCTGTTTCGAAAGCCTCGACGCCGATGATGACCTGATCGAGAGCGACCTTGGACTTCATGTCCTCTGCATTGGGAGCCTTGAAGGTGGATTCACCGATGGCACCTAAATTGGTGGCTGTGGTGGCTAT
>CANGVB010000475.1 GCA_947456995.1 Bryobacteraceae bacterium
ACCATTCCTGCCCCGGTCTACAACTTGAGCCCGGATGGTAAATACGGAATCGCCCCAGACTTTCGCCGCCTGAATGACTGTCGGCCTGGATATGGCTACGCGGGCATCGCAGACCCGAATGCCAACAATCTGGTGCCCGACGACGCCGGACTCTGGCGCATCGACATGAAAAGCGGCAAACAAAAACTACTGATTCCGTTCTCAACCGCCGTGGCGATACCCAATCGTGAACCTTATTCGAAGGGAGCAAAACACTGGTTCAACCATCTGCTCTTTTCACCCAACGGAGAACGCTTTATCTTTTTACATCGCTGGCGTGGGGAGAAAGAAGGCAAGAGCTTTTCAACTCGAATGTTTACCGCCGACAAGAACGGTCAGGATCTCTACAACCTCGATCCCTACGGCAAAACATCACACTTCATCTGGCGGGATCCCCAAAGCGTTCTTGCCTGGGCCTGGCATCCGATCGAAGGCAGAGATCGCTTCTTCCTCTACCAGGACAAGACGGAAAAGGTGGAAGTGGTTGGGCGTGATGTGATGACCGTCAACGGCCATTGCGCCTACCTGCCCGGCAATCGCTGGATCCTCAACGACACCTATCCCGACAAGGATCGGTTGCAACATTTGTACCTATACGAAGTATCAAGCGGCAAGCGCGTTCCGATCGCCGATCTCTTATCACCAGCCGAATATGCAGGTGAATGGCGAACCGATCTGCACCCGCGCTTCTCACCCGATGGCAAGAAGGTCTGCATCGATTCAACGCACGAGCGCCTGGGCCGCCAAATGTATCTTGTCGATATCAGCGCACTCGTTTAGAGTTTCTGAATACGTAGCCCCTTGTATTCAATCCAACTTCCCTTTTGGTGCGCCTGAACCAAAATCGTACCGGGCTCGGTTCGATCCAGCTTCTGACAATTCACAACAGTTTCGCCGTTGATGCGAACCACACATTGCTTGCCCTTCACGTAAAGCTGAAAGAGAAACCACTCTTCAGGCTGAATCCGCGGATAAGGCCGTGCGCGCTCCAACCCATACAGAGACCCCGTTGGATAAACAGCACCCTCGACATCATGAACCTGAATTTCATAACGAGGTTCGCGAGCATCGTTGCCGCCGCGAAACAGGATGCCACCATTGGAGAACTTGCTCGCACGCACGTAGCACTCAAAGTTGAAGTCCTGATAGCGCTGCTTCGAGATCAGATAGCCAAGGCCGTCCGCCCGCAACACCTCCCCAAGACTTTCCCAACTCGCCTTCTCAGTGGCAAACCACTTGTCCATATCGGCTGGGCCCGAGTACAGCGTTTCCCAGGTCTGTTTCCCAGCCAGACGACTGATCTTGAAGTTGCGATAACGCAGTGGATAGCTCAGGCTCTCAATTCCCAGATAACCACTCCGCAGCCTGTATTTGAGCTCTTCGTGCTGATCGAGGTTGAGATCCTGAATCAGCTCGCCATTCCACCAGACTTTCAGTGAAGGCCAGTCCAGGCGGATCCGAAACTGATTCCACTCGCCCTTTCCCTTGACATTCACCTTAGACGGGGCAACCACAGGAAAGATCGAACCAACACTCTCCTTAAGAGGCGGTTGATCGTTTTTGTGAAAGATATTCAGCTTGAAGCCGCAATCCGTAGGCGGCCCATGCTTCGGGGCGCAAAAGAAAAGCCCGCCATTGGCCCAATCCTTGAGAAAAACCTCACCAGACCAATCGAAATTTTCATAGCTCTCAGGGCTTCTCAGCCATGCAGGAAAATTAGAGCCCGGATGGACGTTGACAGCCCCTTCGCTAGCGTAAAAAGCGGTTTGAGGCCCCTCTTCAATGGTCCAGCCACTGAGAGTCTTTCCATCAAAAAGTTGGCTTTCCTGGGCATATATTGAGGCAATTGGAGCAGTTGCCAGTACAATGAAGTGACGGCGAGTCTTTTGACCAGAAATGACAGTCGATCCCATGACTAGCGATTGTATACAAACCGGACCCCGTGGAACCAGTAATTCAAGATCTGCACACGTATTTTCTGTTCTCCTTTGCGGTGGACAGAAGCGAAGTGCTGCAACATCACGGCGACGTCTGGAATGGCCGCTACTGGATTGACGGTCTAGACGACTGGATCAACGGCCACCACGTCGCAGACTCCCCCATTGTTGCCAACCTAGGCCGCTGGCAGCGCGCCTCCTATACGCAGTTCGATCTTGAATCGCCTGCATATCAGGACATGATCTTCTTTCACCCCTTCGTGCGTCGCATCTTCTTTGATACGGCTGGGGTGGGCGCCTCAGACAATGAAGTCGAAGCGCTGCTGCGTTGTTATCACATCCCCCTGTCACCGGAAAACAAGCTCTTCTTCATGGCAGAGGACCTTCGCGAACGCGAAGCCGAACTCGAAGTAACAGACCTCCGCCTCTTCCTCTTCGCCAACGGCATCGGCATTCTGGCCATTGGCGTAGAAGCCTCGGACATTCCCGTCTCCAAAGCCCTTTGGGTAAACGAGATGATGCGCAAGGTTTACCCAAGCTCTGGCCGGCAGTTGCGTGAAGGCCGGTCCCCATCACGAGTTACGCTCTCGGTAGAAACCCCTTATGGCCGCACACAAGTGGTTGAGGCAACCTTTGAAAACAGCGCCATGATCGGCTTTCTGCCGCCTGTTTCCGAGCTCATCACTTCCCTGCTCTACTTCGCCGATTACCGCCGCGGCGAATATGAACCCGTGCTCGACGAACGCGCCATCGTTTATTCCTACATGGCGATCGACCCGAAAAGCGTACCGGAGAACTTCCACAAAACCGAAGATTACGACATCCTCTTTTCGCGAGCGCTCTACGTCGACCATGCAGGCGAAGACTACCGCTACGCCCGCGGTTTCACCAAGCGCCTGATGGAGCAACAGGTCTATCGCCGCTGGTCTCACCAGGGCACCCTCTACGGCTTCACCAGCTACTCAAACGTAACGATGTGTTTTGGCACTTTCGATTGCGACGACCATCAGTTAAGCGAAGGCTTCCTGATCCATCGCATGTTCGATTCCCGTTACTATTTGATGGCCATCATCGCCCTGTTTTACCGTGCCACGCTGCTGGATTTCGCAGAACGCGTCGCTCTCGTATCCCGTCGGCTTTATGTCGACTTTCAGGACGCACGGCTATCCGAACAGAACATCGAGCGCACCAACTTGCTGCGCTACGAATTCCTCGTCTTCTCCAACTATTGGCACTTCGACGAACTAGCCAACAAGGACGAAGAGTCAGAACACTTCCGCATGCTCAGCGCTGTCTACGACATCACCAGCATGAAGGTAGAAGTAGAGCGCGAAATCGACAAGCTCAACAACAGTCTGCACGAATACTACACGTCGAGAAATACCCAGGCGGTGAACCGTTTGGCCTTCGTATCGACGATTCTCGGCGCTGGCGCAGTGGTCACAGGCTTCTTCGGAATGAACTTCTCAAGCCACTTCGAAAAGGTCTTCTTCCAGCCAACAGCCGGCACAGCCTGGCTCTACTGGCTCGCAATCATCGGCGTTGTCGGCTTCTGCCTCTTCGCCCTCGGCATCACGTTCTACCTCTTCTCAAGAAACTGGCAAGACTATCGCAGCGTGCTGCGTGGCGGTCAGGACGTAGCGCCCGGTGTATCGCGCAACCTTGGAGCACGCAAGCCGGGAAGATCGTAAAGCTTCCGCCAGGCGTGTCCATAAGGCCGCTCCCACAATACGTGGACAGCGATCCCGATAGCCACACACAGCGCGGTGGTGATGAAGGCGTAGGGCATTCCGCTCACACGCTCCACATAAGCTCCCGCATACACAAGCCCGATCTGCTGGCAAATATAGATCGGATACGAAGCATCGCCCAGAAAAACCAGAAGACTCGGCATGCGGGCATGACGCCACACCGGCATCACCGTTCCAGCCACAACCAGCAAGGCGGGTAAACCATAGCGCTCCACGC
>CANGVB010000476.1 GCA_947456995.1 Bryobacteraceae bacterium
TGAGCACCGCCCCTCTTTTGATCGTTCTGCTTTAGCCGAGAATCGCGAACGGCTTTGAACTGTTCAGCGCTGGCTTCTTCAGCTCAGGCATTGGCTTGGCACGGAAGATCCACACCAGCGGCAGCGTCAGCCACTTGGCAGAGTTCGTAGAACTCTTGCGGCGGGCGCTATCGGTAGCAATTCCGGTGTTGGCGTACATCTGGCGGTACAGCTTCGAGATCAGGAAGAATGCCAGCTTCGCCTTCAGGCTCTTAACGCAACCAGCGCGCTTCCATACCGGGCCGCTCTCATAGAACTTGTCCCAGACGCCCTGTGTGCGCATACGAATTTCTTCGGGGCTCATCGTCGGGTGCGGAGTGTAGAGCTTCGGACGCTTCTCCGAAGGAATCAGCCAGTAGCGGGTGATCGGAATCCCGTCCACCTTCGGAACGTTGTCGCCCTGCTCTTTTTCCCACTTCTGGAAGTCAACCGTACCAGGGAAAGGCGTCATCATGACGAACTGTGCAATCGTGATGTCGGCTTCAAGAGCAAGCTTCGCGGTGGCTTCAAAGGTTTCAGCGCGGTCTGTATGCAAGCCGAAAATGAACGAACCCAGTACGTGCACGTTGTGCTTCCTGAATTCCTTCAAGCGCGTCACTAGTTGTGCGCCGGAGCAATTGAAGTCCTTAAACACGGCCTTCAAACCTTCAGGGGTAACAGCCTCAATGCCCACCAAGGCGCCCTTGATGCGGGCCCGTGACATTGCATTCAGGAATTCCGGATCTTCTGCTGCTTCCATGGTGATCTGTGTAAAGAACACCATGTCTTTCGGCAACTGTGCCATTGCATCCATCAGCTCAAAGCGCTCTTCACGCAAGGTCTTCAATTCCTGGATGCGGGCCGGGTTGCCCTGCTTTTCTGCCAATTCGATATCGGTCAGCGTTACTGTATAAAAATTGTCATCAGACAAAGTAATAAAGCGATATCCGCTGCGGCGAAGTTCTACAATTTCGTTAATTACACTGTCGGTAGACCGCTGACGGGGCTTCTGCCCGTCCGTACGCCAGACGCTGCAAAATGAACAATGCTTAGGGCATCCGCGGACGGTTTGCACCGAAGCAAACATGTAGCCCTTCTCCGGAAGCAGGTCCCAACGAGCTTCGAGGAAGCGATCCGCGCCCACTCTGCCACCATCGTAAGTGTGCTCGGGTTTGCCGGCCAGACAGTCGCTGATTACCTGTGACCAGACGTCATCGCCATCGCCCTTAACTACGGCATGGCCGCCGCCCAGCTCAAAGCTCTCTTCAGGGTAAAGCGTGGCATGGATGCCACCATATACAACCCATGCGCCCATCTCGCGGGCCTTGCGGCCTACTTCATAACCGCGCAATACGTTCGCAGTGTGGATGCCAATCCCGACAATGTCACCCTTCTGAATCGTACTGAAGTCGATTTGGACAAGGGTTTCGTCCACGATTTGAGGATCTCCATAATGCCGCGGTGTTGCAGCGGCTAGGACGTAGAGCCAGCGTGGTGTGATGACTCCTCTTCCGAAGGAAATATCACTTGGGTTAACTAGATGAATTCGCAAGGTATACCAATCCTATCAAAGTGTTGTCTGAGGGGTCCAATCGAATTTAACTTTATTTATTTCAGTGTTATAGAAGCTTTGTACAGCCTCACCTCTGGCCCGGAATACTCATTCCAGATTAAAGCAATAAATCGAATTCAATTAAATCCGCGTTTACTTATATGTGAATCAATTTTCTACTTCTAGACATCGCATATTGAGATCCCTTGCTGCAAGGATGCCAATGCATCGCTGCGCTTCGGAACAAATTCCTGCGCGATGAACCCTTTAAAGCCTGTTGCCACAATCGCCTTGACGATTGCCGGGTAGTACAGCTCCTGCGATTCATCGATCTCATTCCGGCCCGGCACTCCACCCGTATGATAGTGCGCAAAGTAGGGGTGGTATTGGCGGATGTTGGCGATCACATCACCCTCCATGATTTGCATATGGTAGATGTCATAAAGCAGCTTCATCCGCTCTGATCCTACCCGCTTGCAAAGCTCGACGCCCCAGGCGGTATGGTCACATTGGTAGTCCTTATGGTTCACTTTGGAGTTGAGCAACTCCATCACCAGGTTCACTTTGTGCTTCTCTACCAACGGCATCAACCGCTTCAATCCGATCGCACAATTCTCGAGTCCCTTCTGGTCGTCAAGGCCATCGCGATTGCCAGAAAAGCAAATCAGATTTTGAACCCCGGCAGCGGCAGCTTTCGGAATCCAGTCTGAATAAACCTGTACTAATTTGTCGTGATGCTCGACCCGATTGAAGGATTTTGTAATCCCTCCAAGCCCGTCGATGTTCGGAGCGGTGGCGATGGCGCAGGTGAGTCCGTGCTTTGCCAGCGTCGGCCAGTCGTCAGGCCCGAGTAGCTCAATCGAACTCAGGCCGATTCCTTTCGCTGCCTTGCAAAGATCCTCAAGCGAAATCTTCGGGTAACACCACTTGCACACCGAATGCAGGATGTTGCCCTTCATGGGTGCAGCCTGTGAGGCGGCATCAAGACGCGTTGCCAGCGATTGCGCGGTGGCGGCGATTGCGGCTGACTGGAGCAGCGAGCGACGTGAGCTCATGCCCGATATCCTATCAATTTGCGAAGCCCAGTTTTCGCATCAATGCCTGCGGGTCTGGCTGGCGTCCACGGAAAGACTTGTAGAGCTCCATCGGATCTGTCGCCCCACCAGCCGAGTAGATGTACTTGTAAAGCTTCGCCGCCGTAGCCGGATCAAAGGGATTCCCCGTCTCCTTGAATGCCTCAAACGCATCTGCATCCAAAACTTGCGCCCACAGGTAGCTGTAATAACCAGCGGCATAATCGTTCGAGAAAATATGTGTGAAGTGCGGCGAGCGATGGCGCATGATGATTTCACGCGGCATCCCGATCTCCTTGAGCCAGGCTTCTTCCTGCTCCCGGACGTCCAGGTTCTTCACCTCAGTCAGCAGGTGCCACTTCATGTCGATGATTCCGCTTGAGAGAAACTCAACCATCGCAAAGCCCTGGTTGAAATTCCGCGCTTTCTCGATTTTCTGAATCAGCGCATCCGGTATCGTTTCGCCGGTCTTGTAGTGCTTGGCAAATTTCGAAAGCACAGCCTTCTCGGCCGCCCAGTATTCAAAGAGCTGGCTCGGCAGCTCGACAAAGTCGCGAGCAACGCTGGTGCCTGAAAAGTAGGGATAGTTTACTTGCGAGAGCAAACCATGCAGTCCATGGCCAAACTCATGAAAGAGGGTCTTGGCATCGTCAAAGCTCAACAGGCAGGCCTCACCCTTGGCGGGCTTGTTGAAGTTGAGATTGTTGATCACGATCGGCAACACAGCTCCGCCGAAAAACTGCTGGTCGCGGAACGAGTTCATCCATGCCCCGGAATTCTTGTTTGGCTTGGCGTAGTAATCGCCATAGAAGATGCCAATTGTCTTGCCGTCTTTGCCCTTCACCTCCCACGCCCTTACATCCGGCTCGTAGATGGGAAGATCCTTGCGCTCAACGAAGTCGATCCCGAAGAGCTGCTTCGCCGAATAGAAGGCTGCATCGATCATCTTCTCCAGTGTGAAGTAGGGCTTGATTGCTTCTTCGTTCAAGTCATACTGTGCCAGTCGCACTTTCTCGGAGTAATAGCGCCAGTCCCAGGGTTCGAGCGGCCCGCTGATACCGTCCTTGCGCATGGCCTCAGTAAGGGCTGCCGTCTCGCGCTGAGCTGTAGCAACTGCCGGTTTCCAAACTTTGTCCATCAGCGCACTGGCCGCCGCTGGCGTTTTGGCCATCACATCGTCCAGTACATAGTCGGCGTACGTGTTGTAGGAGAGCAGCTTGGCCTTCTCAATCCGAAGCGTGAGAATCTGCCGAATCAGCGCTTTGTTGTCAAACTCGTTGTCGTTATCA
>CANGVB010000477.1 GCA_947456995.1 Bryobacteraceae bacterium
ATCCACCTCTTCATCATTGCCCTACCCAACGAAGCCCACCTCCCGGTCTCGCTAGCCCTATCCAAAGCAAAGCGCAACCAGGTCTGCACCAAACCTCTAGGCAGAACCGCCGCAGAAGCCGTCCAGATTTGGCAAGCCGCCAAAGATTCCGGCATGATGCACGGCTATGCCGAAACCGAAGTCTTCGCTCCCTGCGTCGTCAAAGCCGCAGACATGGTCGCCACCGGCGGCATCGGCCGTGTCCTGTGGGTCCGCTCGCGAGAATCCCACAGCGGCCCACACAGCGCCCACTTCTGGGACGTAGAGAAAACCGGCGGCGGCGCAATGAACGATCTCGGCTGCCACTGCATCTCCGCCGCACGCCTCTTCTTCGGCAAGCAGGACCGCATCGAAAAAGTAATGGCCTGGGGCCGGCGCCTCGTCCACCACGACAAAACCGAGGGCGAAGACAACGCGCTCCTCCTCCTGCAATTCGCCAGCGGCGGCCTCGGCCACTGCGAACTTTCCTGGACCACCAAAGGCGGCCTCGACCTCCGCAACGAAGTCCACGGCACCGACGGCAGCATCTTCACCGACGTCACCCGAGGCACCCCCATCACCGCCTACACCACCAAAAGCGCCGGCTACATCATCGAGAAATCCGACACCGATTCCGGCTGGACCCGCCCCCTCCCCGAAGAAGCCTTCGCCTACGGCTACCAGGCCGAAATGCGCCACTTCGTCGAATGCGTCAGAGACAATCGCGTTCCAAACGAAACCTACGAAGACGGCTACATCGTCAACCGCATCCTCGACGCCGGCTACGAGTCCATGCGAAAAGGCGAATGGGTCAGCATCAATCCATAAACTTCTTCACAAATCCACTCGCCACCATACCCAAAACCTGCACCGCCTGAAACGCCACCATCGCCGCAAACACCAGTGCCGCACCCGCCCCACTGCGCCCCTGCACCTCACCCACTACATAGGCAAGGTAAAGCAGTCCAGCACCAATCAGCGCACCCACTAACAGACAAAGCTTCGCCACCAGCACCGGTGCCGAGCCCAGTGAGTAATGTCCAAACATACTACTGGCCGTGAAGTACACACCCAGCATTCCCATCAACCCAAACATGGTGTAGAAGAGTGCTTTCATGGTGCCCTCCTAGTTCCACTTCACATTCGTGAACATCAACATGCCAGCCAGCATCATCACCCCAAACACCACCATCCCAGCCACCGCCAGCCCAATCCCAACCACCCACTGCTCGCCCATATGCCCAGCCACAAAAGACCAGCCCAGAAAGCTCAGTCCAGTCACACCAGAAAAAATCAGCACCGCCCGCGACACCCAGGTGTCGGAAGGGTTGCTGCTATCCATCAGGTTCCCGAAAAAGAACAACCCAAACACCAACACACTAACCGCACTCACGCCGTAGTAAACGGCCTTCAACAAGAACTCCATTAGGTTCACCTCGATTACCCATGCGATGAACGCAGCCTGAATCGATCATCACAATCCAAACTACTTAAGCAGTACAATTCATCCCATGTACAAGTTATCGATCACGATAATTCTGATTGGCGTCACAGCCCAGGCTCAAGGCACCCGAGCCGACTACGATCGCGCCTTCGGCCTCGCAGAAAAAGCCCGCACCGCCCCCTACGCCGGCCCCGCCACTGCCATCAACGACACCCCACGCTACTGGTACCGCCGTGGCAACGACTTCCTCATCATCGACGCAAACAAAGGCACAAAGGCCCCCGCCTTCGATCACACAAAACTTGCCGCAGCCCTCACCACCGCCACCGGCAAAGAGGTCAAGCCAGACCGCCTCCCCTTCACCACCCTCACCTTCAACAAAGACAACAAGTCCATCGAAGTCGTAGTCGACGAAATCCGCTACCGCATCCAACTCGACACCTACGCCATAGAGCGCCGTCCCGCCCTGCCCCGCGACAGTCGCTACCCCGTCTCGCTCCCTGCCCCCACCGTCCCCCCCCTCACCCCCCCCCTCAAATCCCCTAATGGCGAAACCGAAGCCCTCATCCGCCACCACAACCCCTGGGTCCCCCCCGTCAATTCAAGCAAGGCCACGCCCCTCACCTTCGACGGCTCAGAAGACAACACCTATCGCCTCGCAACCAAATCCTGGTCTCCAGATTCGAACAAACTCGCCCTCTACCGCGTCCGTCTCGGCCTGCACCGCAAGATCGCCTACATCGAATCCTCACCCGCAGATCAGGTCCAGCCAAAGCATTCGATGGTCGAATACGCCAAGCCCGGCGACACCATCGACATCCCGCGCCCAGTCCTCATCAACCTCAAAACCAGCAAACAAATCGAAGTCGATCCCGCCCTCTTCGCCAACCCCTACAGCATGAGTCCCATTCAGTGGCGCAAAGACTCCAGCGCCTTCACCTTCGAATACAATCAGCGCGGCCATCAGGTCTATCGCATCATCCAAGTCGACGCAAGCAGCGGTGCACCCCGCGCGGTGATCAGCGAAGAATCCCCAACCTTCTTCTGCTATTACTCCAAGCGCTTCACCCATTACACCAGCGACGACAACGACATCATCTGGATGAGCGAGCGCGATGGATGGAATCATCTCTACCTTCATTCGCGACGAGACGGCCGCGTCTCAAACACAATCACTTCAGGAAACTGGGTGGTTCGATCCGTAGGCAAGGTCGACGATGCACAGCGCAAAATCTACTTCTCCGCCAGCGGAATGCACCCTGGCAAAGATCCTTATTATCTCCACTGGTTCCGCGTCAACTTCGATGGCTCCGGCCTCACTCCGCTCACAAACAATCCAGACGCCACTCACTCCTTGGCCTTCAGCGAAGACTTTTCCACCTTCGTCGACACTTACTCCAGCTACAATCAGCCACCAACAGTCGAGCTCCGTAGAACCTTCGACAGCACTCTCATCGCAACCCTCGAGAAACCCACCCTGCCACCCAACTCGGTGCTTCCAACCCCCTTTACGGCCAAAGGCCGCGATGGATCGACAGACATCTGGGGCCTCATCTTCCGCCCCTCCAACTTCGATCCCAAAAAGAAGTACCCGGTCCTCGAATACATCTACGCCGGCCCCCACGATTCCTTCGTCCCTAAAACTTTCAACGCGGCCCACCCCATGCAAGCCGTAGCCGAACTCGGCTTCGTCGTCGTCCAGATGGACGGCATGGGCACCTCCAATCGCTCCAAAGCCTTCCACGACTACGCCTGGAAGAATATAGCTGACGCCGGCTTCCCTGATCGCATCCTCTGGCACAAAGCCGCTGCAGCAAAATATCCCTGGTACGACATCTCACGACTAGGAATCTACGGCCACTCCGCCGGCGGCCAGAACTCCCTCGGCGCTCTCCTCTTCCACGGAGACTGCTACAAAGCCGCAGCCTCCTCCGCCGGCTGCCACGACAACCGCATGGACAAGATCTCCTGGAACGAGCAATGGATGGGCTGGCCCGTAGGCCCCGAGTACACAGCCTCATCCAACGTCGAACACGCCGCAAAGCTAAAAGGTAAACTCCTGCTAGCAGTAGGAGAGATGGACACCAACGTCGACCCGGCCTCAACAATGCAAGTAGTAAACGCCCTGATCAAGGCCAACAAGACCTTCGACTTCCTCTTCCTCCCAGGCAAGAACCACGGCGGCTGGGGCGACTACTACGACCGCAAGCGAGCCGACTTCTTCGTCCGCGAGCTCCTCGGCGTCCAGCCACCCGAATGGAACACCCTCTAGGCCATCAGCCAAAGTCTCACCTACGTCCCTGGGCCAAAGTGTTACCTAGGTCGTCGGACCGTACCCCCGGACTGTACCCCCGCCCAACCCCATGCGTAAGCGTGGGGATTCCAAATGACAGCGTCGGTGTAGCTCGGCCGAAGCCTTCAAAACGCGTAGCCAGGAAGCAATCAGACTCTACCTCGTGGTCCTTGA
>CANGVB010000478.1 GCA_947456995.1 Bryobacteraceae bacterium
ATGATGGGCGAAGTCCTGCGACTCTCCAGCCTCGCCCGCCAATTTCCGGGTAATCCTTTATTTGACTTCCTCGCCTTCCACCAGTCCCATGTCCCCTGGGAAGGCTGCTCGCTCCACGACATGATCCAGCCCTCTTTCTCCTTTCTCGTCGGGGTGGCACTCCCCTATTCCCTCGCCAGCCGCCTCGCCAAAGGTGCCGCCTTCTCACAACTTTTTACTCATGCCCTCTGGCGCTCCTTCATCCTGATCGCGATGGGCATCTTCCTCCGCTCCACCCACGCCAAACAGACCAACTTCACCTTTGAAGACACCCTCACGCAAATCGGTCTCGGCTATCCCTTCCTCTTCCTCTGCGGCCGCGCCAAGCCCCGCACACAATGGCTCGTCTTCTCTGCCATCCTCATCGCTTACTTCGCCGCCTGGGCTCTCTATCCGCTCGAAGGCCAGCCCTTCGCTGCACATTGGTGGAAGGCAAACAATCTGGGCGTAGCGTTCGACGCCTGGTTCCTCAACCTCTTCCCACGCCCAGAACCCTTCATCGCCAACCGTGGCGGCTACGGCACACTCAGCTTCATTCCCACCCTCGGCACGATGATCCTCGGCCTGATCGCCGGGCAACTCTTGCGCGCACAAACCCCTCTACGCCGCTACTACGAACTCGCTGGCACCCTCATCGCCACCGCCCTCGCACTGCACTTCCTCGGCATCAACCCCATCGTCAAGCGCATCTGGACCCCCGCCTGGACGCTCTTCAGCGGCGGCCTTTGCTTCGCCTTCCTCGCCAGCTTCCGCTACATCCTCGAGATCCGCGGCTGGACACGCTGGTCCTTCCCCCTGCTCGTGGTCGGCATGAACTCCATGGCAGCCTACTGGATCGCGCACGTCCTCGAGAAGCCCATCGCCGATTCAATCCAGATCCACCTCGGCCCTGCGCTCTCGATAGGCCCCGTAATCCTGGCCCTCGAGTGGTGGCTCCTCTACTGGATGTACAAGCGACAACTCTTCCTCAAGGTTTGACCTTTTGTAAGTCGGCCCACGCCGCATCAAGATCGATCTGCGTTTTTCCCAACTCAAGCAGTCCGGCAGACTGCTGCGCCGTCGGCATCGCATCGGCCTGATCCACCTGTGTCATCAAACTCAGATATTCCGAGGCCAGGCTTGCGTAGCTTTTGCTTCCGCGTCCTGCTCCCTCCAGATTCCGAGTTCGTAAAATCAGCTGCCGGTACAAATCCATCTCAGTACCCTTGGCCTTTGCCAGAGCTTCTTCCAGCTTCACGCGCAGATCCCGAATCCGTTGCTGCGTCTCGCGGATCTTCTCAATCTTGCCCATGCAATCCATCGACAGGGCATGCATCTTGCTCAGCCCCAACTGCGAGGTCTTCACCCGCGGATCCATCTTCAACGTCAGCTTCTGCATCTGCGTTGTGCCATCCACCGTAAGCCGCACCTGATAGACCCCAGGCAGCGCCAGCGGCCCATGAGGCCCAGCCGGCGTATCCCGGTAAATCGCCGAAATCGGATAGCTCTTCGGGAAGCCTTCAGGCGCCGTATGCCGCAGATCCCACATCCAGCGATGCATCCCCGCCGTGGTAGCAATCTTCCGCGCCGGCCGGAACCAATAGCTGGGGTAGGGAAGTGCATCTTCACGAATCACCTCAGGCGCATCGTCGCTTGAATACTTCCGCACCACCTTGCCCAATGAATCCAGAATCTCGATCGTCACCGGCCCCTGCGCGTCCTTCGCAAGGTTGTAATCGATAGCCGCCCCCTCAGCAGGGTTCTGTCCCATCGGCTCCTCCGGCGGTAGTGGAGTGTCGCTATTCAGACTGCGCCGCAAGCGATAGGCGCTGGCGGGCTCAAAAAGCATGGTCTGGCTACTCGCCTTGGCCGTAAGCTGCCGCAGCGGCGTCAGGTTGTCCAGAATCCAGAATCCCCTGCCGTGCGTACCCGCCACCAGATCATCTTCATGCACCACGATGTCGCGAATCGAGGTTGACGGCATATTCATCCGCAACGGCTCCCAGCGCTCCCCATCGTTCAGCGAAAAATACACTGCCCGCTCAGTCGCCGCATAAAGCAAGCCCTTGCGCTTCGGGTCTTCTCGCACTGCGTTCACTACTTCGTTCTCCGGGATCCCCGCCACGATCCTCTTCCACGTCTTGCCCCCGTCATGCGTCCGGAAAATATGCGGCTTCAGATCGTCCAGGCGAAACCGGTTCACCGCCGCATAGGCGCTCATGTTGTCAAAGTGCGAAGCCTCCATCAGTGACACCTTGCTCCAACTGGTCAGCTCCGGCGGCGTCACATTTTTCCACGTCTTGCCGCCATCGCGAGTGACATGAATCAAGCCATCATCAGTGCCAGCCCAGATCGTCAACAAGTCCTGAAACGACGGAGCCACCGTGTAGATCACCCCACGCCGCGCCATCTTCTCCATCTCCGCATTGCGATAAACCCCGATGCTCGCTGGCACCTCAGTCTTTTCACGGCTCAAATCCGGGCTGACCACCTGCCAGCTCTGCCCACCATTGAGAGTCTTAAACAACACATTCCCCGCATAAAAAAGCGTCTTCTTGTCCACCATCGAAAACACCGCCGGCGCTGTCCGTAAAAAACGATACTTCCCGCTCCGCACCGCATCCGGTGCAATGCTCTGCGCCTGCCCCGTACGACGGTCAAAGCGATTCATCTTGCCGCCATAGAGAATGTCTGAGTTCAAAGGATCAACAGCAACGTAGCCATACTCATCAATGCCCACCGTCTGCCAGTCTCGCGCCGTAATCGCACCATAGTCGCTGCGGCTCGCAACGCCCGCGCTGCCGCTTTCCTGCTGCCCTCCATACACCCAATAGGGAAAGCGATTATCGGTCGTCACGTGATAGAACTGCGCCGTCGGCTGGTTGTACCAGCTACTCCAGCTCTCTCCGCCGTTCACAGTGATCGAGGCCCCCTGATCGGTAGCAAAGAGCATGATCTCGGGCTTGTCCCAGTGAATCCAGATCCGGTGATAATCATCCCCACCCGGAGCACCTTTAAAGGCCGTAAACGTCTTGCCCCCATCGCGAGAAACATAACTCGCCGTATTGGCCACAAACACGGTTTCGTGATCCTTCGGATGCACACGTATCTCTGCAAAGTCCGATCCCCGCCCCCACGTGCGCCCATCCCGGCTCACCAGCTTCCAGCTCTCCCCGGCATCGTCGCTGCGATAGATGCCGCCATACTGAGGGTTCGCATCCACCACGGCATAAATCACATTCGCCTGACGAGGTGCGACATCAAACCCGATCCGCCCCAGGCCTTGCGCAAAGGTAGGCAGCCCCTTGGTGAGCGGCTTCCACGTATCGCCTCCATCGGTGCTCTTGAACAATCCACTACCCGGCCCCTGCCATGCCCCGTTCTCCCACGGTCCCTGCCTGCCAGCCCACATCGCTGCATAAAGCGTGTTCGGGTCCTTCGAATCGAATTCGATCTGCGTCGCCCCGGTATCAGCGTCGATGTAGAGCACTCGCTTCCAGGTCTCTCCACCATCAAGAGTCCGGTAAATCCCCCGCTCCTCATTCGGCCCATAGGGATGCCCCATAGCTGCGACAAACACGCGCTTCGGGTCCTTGTAATCAACAATCACCCGGCCAATCTGCTGGGCATCACGCAAGCCCATGTTGCGCCAGGTCTTGCCGCCATCGGTGGTCTTGTAGATGCCGTCGCCAACACTTAGGTCCGGCCGCTGCAAGCCCTCGCCGCTGCCCACATAAATGATCTTCGGATCATTCTCAAATACCGCGATATCCCCTACAGACCCTGTCGGTGCCTGATCGAAAATCGGCTTCCACGTTCGCCCTGCATCGGTGGTCTTCCACACCCCACCGTGATTCACACCAATGAAAAACGTATTCGGTTCTGCCGGTACCCCCACGGCAC
>CANGVB010000479.1 GCA_947456995.1 Bryobacteraceae bacterium
CAGACCTCGCGGAGAGCTCTTCTCCGAGCACCTTTCCCGTGCCACGGCGCGCTTGCAGCACTCCCGCGATCAATCCCAATAATGTTGTTTTGCCGCAGCCGCTGGGCCCATAGAGAAAGCAGGATTCTCCAGCGCCCAGTTCAAACGAGGGCACGTCAATAACGGTTGGCAGCTTTGGCCCGTACGCGAATTCAACGCCTTCGAGCGTGATGCTACTTGGAGGAGTAGGCTGTGACATTCGCGACAGTCATCTGATAGGAAACCGCCCCGTATGGGCTTCCCGTCTTGTTGATCGCGATCTTGCCTTCAAACCAGTTCGGCTCAAACATTGCGATCTTGGTCTTCTTCTTACCCACCATGCGGCAGTAAACAATCTGATGCGGCGGCGGTGGAGGGGTGTGAATGCACCCGCCGGCAATCGGCACGATCAGAAACTCGTCGGCTTCTTCCTGATCGTCACTCTCGAGCGGCACCATGTATCCGGCGATGCGAACCGTCGTGTTGTCGATCTTCTTCAGATCGGCAGGCACCTCACCCGTGCTGAGATCGAGCGAGCGCAACAATCGCCATTGCACCGTTGTGACTCCCGGTTTCGCGTCAGCGGCAACAAGTTGTAAGGGCTGAAGTGATGGGTCGTGGATCGAAACGAGGAACCCGACCGCAAGCACCAGTAGCGCCCAGCGGCGGAATGACTTCATATCTCTCATTAGAGCAGCCTTGCCGCATCCTTCGCAAAGTAGGTGAGGATAATCGATGCTCCGGCGCGCTTGATCGACGTCAGCGTCTCCATCATGACGCGCTCCTGATCGATCCAGCCGTTACGAGCCGCAGCCATGATCATGCTGAACTCCCCTGACACCTGATAAGCGGCAATGGGGACATCAAAGCTCTGGCGGGCGGCAGCGATGATGTCGAGATAGGCCAGAGCCGGCTTCACCATCAGGATGTCGGCACCTTCTTCGAGATCGAGTTGCATTTCATACATGGCTTCGCGGGCGTTGGCTGAATCCATCTGGTACGAGCGCCGGTCTCCAAACTGTGGCGCACTCTCGGCAGCCTCGCGGAAAGGCCCATAGAAACCGCTTGCGTATTTCGCGGCATAACTCATGATCGGGATGTGATCAAAGCCCGCTGCGTCGAGGGTCTCGCGGATGGCACCTACGCGGCCGTCCATCATGTCGCTGGGCGCAACAATGTCAGCACCGGCACGCGCATGAGTCAAGGCAGCGTCAGCGAGCCATTCCAGCGTCGTGTCGTTTTCTACATCGCCATTGACGATCTTGCCGCAATGCCCATGTGATGTGTACTCGCAGTTGCAGACGTCAGTGACGACGAGCAGATCCGGAACAGCCTTCTTGATCGCCCGCACGCCTTCCTGAACGATGCCATGAGGATCATAGGCACCGGATGCGATCTCGTCTTTGTGTTCTGGAATTCCGAAAAGCAGCACGCCACCCAGGCCCAAAGACTTTGCCTCTTCGCATTCCTTGATGGCCTCATCAATCGAGAGCTGAAAGTTGCCAGGCATGCTGGAGATTTCTTTGCGACGGCCTTCGCCGGGAACAAGAAAGAGGGGATAAATAAAGTTTGAAGCTTCGAGGTGGGTTTCGCGGACAAGGCTGCGGATTGCTTCAGTACGCCTCAATCGGCGCGGACGATGGATGGGATAAGGCACGATTTCAGTTTAAGCCGGGGCACTACAGGAGTGCCCCGGCTCCGTTACTTCTAGCTGATGGTGAAGCCCTTGCGGAGCCTCGGCTTGAGGAACTGATTCGCTTCATTGTTGTTGGTGAAGCGCATCTTGGCTGCATCCCACTCGAGCTTGCCTTCTACTCGCAGTGCAATGACGCCCAGCAGCATCCACTCAACAAAGGGTGAAGCCACATTGAAGTTGGAGCACGATGCATCGCCACCCTTGCAGGCGCGGATCCAGTCGCGATAGTGACCGGGTGAACGGGTGAGCAGCGGCTCTGGCATCTTGAAGTCCGCCATCTTGTTGGTGGGCAGCAAGCGGGTGCCTTCACCGTAAGTGCCGGTGGTGAGGATGCCTTTATCGCCGATGAAGAGGCTGCCGTTGGGCGAAGCCGGGCGTACTTCGGAATCCGACTTGAGTGCCTGGAAGGCTTCGTAGTTGAATACGCGGCCAATCATGCCGTTATAGCCGGGTTCGCGTGCTGGGCCTGCTGGAGCTTGTCCCTGACGACGGGGACGGTTCGGCAGATCACCGAGCCATTCATCCGTCGGTACGCCTTCGATCTTCGGGCTTTCCTTCAGGCCGTCATGCCAGAAGATGTTTACCGGGCCCATGTTGCCGCGGGCCGGGAAAGAGAACTTGGTGATCGACTTCTTGGGGAACTGGAAGCTCGATACGCCTTCCTTCATGATGCATTCGACACTGGTGGGGGAACCCAGCTTGAGAGCCATGTTCGGTGCGCCCAGGATGTGGCAGGCCATATCGCCGAGTGCGCCGCAACCGAAGTCGAAGAAGCCGCGCCAGTTGAAGGGCTGATAGAAGCCACCATAGGGAGACTTGAAGTCAGGCCCACCGGTGGTGAAGGGGCGCTTGTCGGCCGAGCCTAGCCAAAGATCCCATTCAAGAGTGTTCGGGACATCGGTGGGGGCAGGGATTTCGGTTGTCCCTTGTGGCCACCAGGGACGGTCTGTCCATGCGTGTACTTCTTTCACCTGACCAAGCTCACCAGCCCAGACGATCTCGGCAACCTGACGGGTGCCTTCGTTGGAGTAACCCTGATTGCCCATCTGCGTGGCGACACCAAACTTGTTGGCTGCCTCGCGCATCTGACGGGCTTCCCAGACGGTACGGGTGAGGGGTTTCTGGCAGTAGACATGCTTGCCACGTTCCATCGCAGCAATGGCCGTTGTGGCGTGCATGTGATCCGGCGTCGATACGATGACGGCGTCGATGTTCTTCGACTGCTCGTCGAGCATCTTCCGGTAGTCTTTGTACTTTGTTGCTTTGTCGAACTGTTTGAAGGCGCGCTCGGCACGCTTTTCATCGACGTCGCAGAGGGCGACGATGTTTTCACTGATGCAACCCTGGATGTCGCTATGGCCTTTGCCACCAGACCCGATCGCTGCGATGTTCAGTTTTTCGTTCGGGCTTTTGTAGCCCAGCATTTTGAGAGAAGCCGCACTGCCAAAGCCAGCGGCGGGGACTGCGCCAGCAAGGAGCGGTCCGTAAAAGAAGAAACGTCTGTTGATCTGCGAAGACATGGGGAGCAGATACCTCCAACGCTATGCTATCGCTTTTCGACAAGCCCCTTCAGTCGAATCATGTCATCTTTCAACTTGTCACTTGCCGAAGACATCACCAGCGCCGTCAGTAGCTTGACGAAGGTGCTGCCAAAATCGTAGCGGCCGGTTGCGGTGAGTCTGGTTTTGCCGCCCAGATCTTCCAGAACGTAGCTGCTCTCGCCGGTGAAACTTCCTGTCGCAGACAGCCGTGTGGCGATCTTCTTCAGCGGGACATATTCGATCACTTCGTCGTCCATCTCCACGCGCTCACCGCCATTGTTGAGGTCCTCCATCACCCAGTGCGCTTTGGCTCCTACGCCCTGCTTGCCGGGTGTCAGGGATTTGATCTCAACAACCCAACCCACCCATTGCTTGATCTTTGCTGGTTCCTCGAGCCAGGGCCAAAGCTCGGCTGGCGATTTGTCGATTTCTACCGAGACTGTCATTTTGTTGGCATCTTCGCGGTTGGCGAGGATGAAGAGAATGGCAACCGCTGCGAGCAGGATGCCTACAAAGCCGAGGCTTGCGTACTTGAGTATCTTCATGAGGTTCTCCTTCGGAAATCTACAGCAGTGACTACGGCAAAACAGAGTGCGGGTAAGAGCAGCCAGTACCAGACAGGGAGTTGTGCGGGGATCGTCATTAGGGTTATCACGGC
>CANGVB010000480.1 GCA_947456995.1 Bryobacteraceae bacterium
CTCGACTTTCTTCGCTCCACCTTCACACATTCGTTGAAGGGTCTGCGTGTGGTTCTGGATTGCGCTAACGGCGCGGCTTCTCATCTTGCCCCTCGGCTCTTTGCTCAACTGGGCGCAGAAGTCATCACGATTGCCAATACCCCGGACGGGCGCAACATCAACGCTGGCGTTGGCGCATTGCACACAGAATATGTCCGGGCAGCCGTTCTGGAGCACAGGGCTGATATCGGCATTGCCTTTGATGGGGATGCCGATCGTGCGATGTTCAAATCGGCCAGCGGTGGACGGATTGATGGTGATGCTGTACTTCTGATCTGCGCTCGCCTCTTTCATGCTTCTGGCCACTTGCCCGGAAACCTTGTTGTCGCCACGGTGATGTCGAACCTGGGGCTCGAAGTTGCTCTTCGCAACGAAGGTATCGCACTGTCCCGAACGAGCGTCGGTGATAAATATGTTCTCGAAGAGATGATCCGTTCCGGTGCCAACCTTGGTGGCGAACAATCTGGCCATGTGATCTTTCCTGAATTTGCAACCACAGGCGATGGCATCCTAACCGCCCTTCGTGTGCTTGAGGCCATGGTGGTCTCCGGTAAGTCTCTTGATGAGCTCACGCACGGATTTGACGTCTTCCCGCAGTTGCTGGTGAATGTGCGTATTGGTGCACGCCGTCCGCTCGAAGAACTGCCCACTGTACAAGCTGCGATCGCTGAGTGTGATCGAGAGTTTGGGCCTAATGGGCGTGTGCTTGTGCGCTTCTCAGGCACCGAGCCGCTCGCTCGTGTGATGGTAGAAGGCAATGATGCTGCCAGGGTAGAACACCATGCAAATGCAATTGCCGCAACACTTCAGCAGGCAATGGGCTTAAAATAGAGCCGATGCGTATCCTGCTTCTTAGCTCACTCTTCCTTTCGACTCTTGCTGCCCAAAATGTAAAGCCTGCCAAGTTGGCCGGCGAAGACTGGGTTCAGCTCTTTAACGGCAAAGACCTCACTGGCTGGGTGGAGGTAGGCAAAGAAAAGTGGACTGTCGAAGAAGGCGAAATCAAGGGTGAAGCCGTAAGCAAAGCCTATGGCTACTTGCAGACCGACAAGGAATACAAGGACTTTCATCTCTCTATCAAGTTCAAGTGCGTCGGCAACGGCAACTCTGGCGTCTTCTTCCATACCGCCTTCAAGCCAGGTACTCCTGACATCACTCGTGGTCTGCAGTTTGAAGTGGATTGCCGGATCGGTCAGCACACCGGCGGAATCTACGGCGATGGCCGTGGCTGGATTGTCTGGCCCGCACCTGAGAACGAGCTCAATGTCCGCAAGAACGACTGGAACGAATACACGCTTAAGGTAGAGGGCAACCGTTACGTCTCGCGCCTGAATGGTGTTGTTATGGTCGACTTTACCGACCCGAATCCGAAATCTTTCGACGGCCCCATTGCACTGCAACTCCACTCCGGTGGCGAAGGAAATATGCGCTTCAAAGACATCTGGATCCGCGATTTGTCGAAGCGTTAATCACACCCATTGACTGATCAAGAGACTGTCGACAAACTGGCTTTGCTTGCAAAGCCGCGTATCACCAATCTGCTGCGCCTGCAGAGTGTCCAGCACATTCATGACGAATCGCCCGGCAAGCTGATGGACGTTTCCACCTGCAACGGCATGACTCTGGTGGCCAACCGTTTCAAGGAAGCGCTAGAACCGTACAAGGATCTGACACGATTCACTACTGAGGAGCGCATCATGTCCCGGGTGATCGACATCGGGCTTCTGCCGATTGTTACGGCCATGATGCAGGAGATCCGCAGCAAGAAGTTTCTGCTTACCCGCAACATTGCCCGGCAGAAATCAGACCCCGGCGTTTGCGCGCACATCGAAGGCATCGGCGTGCGTGTCAGTCTTTACCTCGATAACAAGACAGGCGACACCATCGTTGCCTGGCACTGCCTCTACGGTACTGCCTGAATCCCGCGCAGCGTTTGGTCAAACCAGTCAGCCAGCAGCGTGAAGTCGTCGTAGATGGTGGCCCAGCCGTGATCTTTGCCTGGCATTACGATCAACTTGTGTTTGGCCCCTGCCTGCTTCATCTTCTCGATAAAAACTTCGGATTGTTGTAGCGGGACAGTCCGGTCTTTGTCCCCATGAATGAGTAATACCGGCGGGGTCTTTTCACTCACATGATAAACGGGCGAGACGGCACGGCCCAGTTCTTCGGTCCCCGCCTTGGGGCCAAAGATCTCGCGATAGGCAGCCAGCGGGCCTACTCCTGCGCCGTTCACACCGGTCTGTCCCCAGTTCAGGAAATCCGTTGGCGGAAAGAAGCAGGCAACCGATCCAGCCTTCTCCATCGCGAGTAGCGCCAGATGGCATCCTGCGCTAAAGCCGGACAAACCAATCTTTGTCCCGTCCACCTTCCACTTGGCAGCATCGGTCTGGATCACCTTCACCGCGAGCCGCACGTCTTCGATGATTTCCGGAATCGTAAACCGGGGCTGGGAACTCGGCACCACAGCAAAGACGGTATAGCCGCGCTCCAATACTTTGTTGAAATACTTCGGCACAATCGATGCGTGATTGGACTTCCACGTGCCACTCACGACAAACACCATTCCAAAGCCATTCGGCTTGGCCGGTTCGATGACATCCATCGTGAGGGCAGTCCCAAACTTGCGTCCATAGATCACATCTTCAGTCCGTTTGAAATCATCTGCGGCTGAAACTGCAAGAGCAATTCCCAGCATTAATCCTAAGCACTTCATATTGGCTTATTAGGACAACAACAGGGAATCTGTCGACAAGCCTGGAAACCCAAGATCACCCAATGAACCGACGCCACTTTCTTGCCTCAATGACTGCCGCACCGGGCTTTGCCCAGCCCCGGCGACCTAACGTAGTCTCGCTCTCAGTAGACGATCTCAACGACTGGGTGGGCTGCCTTGGCGGTTATCCCGGCGTCAAGACGCCCAACATCGACAAGCTCGCCAGGCGTGGCGTATTGTTCTCCGATGCCCACTGTGCAGCTCCACTCTGCAACCCGTCCCGCACGGCCATTATGAGCGGCCTCAGGCCCTCCACCAGTGGCATCTACAACAACGACCAATACCTGCGCACCAGCCACCCCGATGTCGCCACCATGCCCCAGTACTTCCGCCGCAACGGCTACCATGTGGCCGGGGCAGGGAAGGTCTTCCACCACGTTGCCGGCCACAACCCGCCCGATCAGTGGGACGAATTCCAGCTTCAGCAATTCGACGACCCCTGGTATCGACGTGCCGACTGGTATCCCTGGAACAAGCGTATTCCCGCTCCCAAGGGCCATCCCTACAATGGCCTCAAAGATTTCGCCGGTGAATTCGACTGGGGCGTGCTTGAAACTCCAGAAGACCAGTACGGCGATCAGAAGGCCGTAAACTTCGCCAAAGAGTTTCTGGGCCGCAAGCACACCAAGCCTTTCTTTCTCGCCGCCGGCATGTGGCACCCGCACATTCCGATGTACGCTCCGCAACGCTTCTTCGACATGTACCCTGAGGCCACGGTGCATATCCCTGATACGCGCGACGATGATCTTGCAGACCTGCCGCCGCTGGCCCAGCAACTGGCCGCCTTCCGCCGCCCGGAGTTCGAACGCATCCGCAGCACCGGCAAATGGAAAGACTTTGTCCGGGCCTATCTTGCGTGCATTTCTTTTGCCGACGCACTAGTGGGCAGCGTCGTCGATGCACTCGACAACAGCGAGCATGCAGCCAACACAATCCTTGTATTCTGGTCGGACAATGGCTGGCATCTGGGCGAAAAACAGCATGTTCACAAATCGACGCTCTGGCAGCGCTCGACGCACGTGCCATTCATCTTCAGCGGCCCCGGCCTGAAAGCCACAGGCACGGCCAGAACGCAGCCTGTCACCACCTTCGA
>CANGVB010000481.1 GCA_947456995.1 Bryobacteraceae bacterium
GGAGTGGGTAGCACCTGGAGCTTAATGGAAGCTCCCTTCAAGCTGGATCTTCGAAACGTAGGCGAGATGCTCAGCGGTGCGATCATGGTTGGCATTCTGGCGCGGCGCATCTACCTGCTGCTCCAGGAGAAGCAAATGCTGGCGGCCGAGCTTGAGGCAGCAAAACAGGTGCAGGATCTTCTCTTGCCAGCCGCTGACACTCCTACTCCCGGCTTTGTCGTCGAAAGCGCCTATCTTCCCGCACGCCAGGTCGGCGGCGATTTCTACTTCATCAACTCGCTCGACGATGGCCGCTTGCTGGTAGTGGTAGGCGACGTCAGCGGAAAAGGCTTGAGGGCGGCGATGCTGGTTTCCGTCGTTGTGGGTATCTTGCGAACGGCCCAGGCCAGCTCGGCTGCGGCCGTCCTGCAGGCACTCAACGCTGGCCTTGTAGGCCGCGCCGGAGGCGGCTTCGTCACTGCCTGTAGTCTCATCTTTGAAGCCAGCGGAAGCGCCACCATCGCAAACGCTGGCCACTGCCCGGTTTACCGCGACGGCAAAGAGATCGAGATGCAGCCCAACCTCCCGCTTGGCGTAGTTTCCGACAGCTCCTTCGACGAAGTGACTGCCCCGGCAGGCCGCTTCGTCCTGCTCTCAGACGGAGTGGTAGAAGCCGAAAACACCCAACGCGAACTATTCGGCTTTGACCGCACCCGCGACCTCATCATACAGCCCGCTCAGGCAATAGCCGAAGCCGCTCGCGCCTGGGGCCAGAATGACGACATCACAGTAGTTACGATTTGCCCTCAGGGCCGCACTTCAAACTCAACCGACCGTACCGAGATCTGATACTTCTTCGGTGCATCCAGATCTCGCACCGCCACTTGCAAAACATATTCGCCCGGTGCGGATTTAGCACCTAACTGCAAAGCTCCTGTCACAGAGAGACTCTCGCCTTCCTTATGGCCAGCCGGCTGAAAGGGAGTTTTCTTTCCCGTGTAAGCCACCTTGCCATCGCGAAAGAGAACCACCTGCGTTTCAAGATTGGCCGCGCTACTGCCCTTCGGGAGCTTTGCGTTGTAAACCATCGCCCCATAGGACAGCTTGGCCCCCGGCCGGACAATGCGCTGAGCCGGGCCGCCTTCGGTTTCATTGCGTTCCATCCAGCCTTCACTCGACACAACAAGATCAGACATCGCCAGACGCTTATTCTTCAAATCCGGGATCTCGATAAACTGCGTTGCAGAACCCGTCTTCTTCGACCCCTGATCCTGTATGGCGGTACGAATCTGGTAGGCCCCAGGCCCGGGAATCTCCATCTCCATCTCCTGAGCCAAACCAGCTTTCAAAACCCTGTTGTAGCCTTCCCCTCTGAGCTGCACCTGATGGGTCTTCGATACCTGTCTTACCGGTTGCCCGTTCTGATTGTAGAGAACCACGAGTTGATCAATCATGGCCAGCTTCCAGGCTTCCTGATTCTTGTCGGTAGGCTCGGCCTTGGCTTCTCGAAACGTGAAAGCAGAAGGGTCGATATGCACCAAAGTCCGCAGTAGCGGCTTCCCCGCCCCATCGCTCAGAAAGAGAGGTGTCATCTTTAGCGGCAATTCCACGGCCTGAAATGGCGACGACATTGCTCTGACGATTTCAGAAGCTGGCTTGGACTCTTCATCTGCCACTCCATAAAAGCCCTGGCGGTAGCGAACCTTCAGCCCGCCGCGCTTGAGCTTCACGTTCAACTTTTGGAACTTCGGGCCGTCCTTGGACTTCTCGAAGGTGGCATCATCCGGCTGAAAGGCCAGCAAATAGTAGCCCTCCTGATCTTCGAGCGCAGCAGTCAGCGCCGCCGAAATGTCGTTGGTATTTCGATAGAAGACCCCACCTGTTTCCTCAGCCAGCATCGCCATCCCGTCCTGCGACTGGTTGAAATCCATCTGCCGTTGCTGCATCTGGCCCATGGCCCTGCGGCTATTGCCCGAGGGCGCATCCGCCGCGGTCATGCCCGTGTAGACCAGCCCTCGCGGATCGATCGTGTAAAGCACTACACCAGCCCGGTTTGAGGCATCCACCAGTTTTCGGATTGCCACAACGGTCCTCTCGCGTGCTCCGCCCATGGCACCCGGCATCTGCATCATGTCTGAGGTCATGCCGGCGTTGGTCATCGCCCGCGGAGCATCAAACATTTGCATGCTTTCTGAGAAAAGGATGAGCGACTTTCGGCCCGGTAACTCTCGCAAGCCGTTTACGACAAATTGCACCGAGGTCAGCATCGTCGAGGTGACCATATCCTGCCGTTGCCGATCGTTGATCTCATCGCGCAGGCGTTGCTCCATCGCCATTGCCGCAAGTGTGGGATCTCCCGAATCCTCCAGCGGATTGTTTGTCACAGGAGCCAGCGAATCTACTGAATTGATACTTCGAAATCGTGTTGCATCAATTTGAGCAAGCAACTGCCGCTTGTCGGTTGTAAATTGCTGCAATACTCCAAGGCCAGTGGAGGTGCGAAAGAGCGCCACCAAATCTCCGGGTTGGATATTCTTTTCGACAAAGTCTTTCATTGCGTTGCGGGCGTAATGACTGCTCACAAAAGAGAGGCTCAGGTCATCTACCAGCAGGGCGATGGTTCGCCTTACATCCTGGGGGCGTATGGTCTTGCTAGCGGCGGTGGGCGAAGCAGAAGCCACAGACTGCCCTGCAGGAGCAACGCGTTGGCCTGGCACCCAGAGCGCACTTTTCAAGACCTGCCGCTTCCCTTCCCGCGTCACCTCAAAATCGTCGATTGTGAGGTCCGGCACATGCTTGCCAGCTTTATCCAGCACAGTAACGTCAATCTGAATCAGGTTGACGTTCACCCGAATAGTGCTGTCCTGGGCAGATGCAAGCGACACCGCAACGAGAAAGGGAATAATCCACATAGCTAGATACTAACTGTATCCCCTGGCAGCGGGCTTAGCACTGCAAGATCTTTTAGGTCTGGAATCAGATCAATCAATGCCTGAGGAGTGCCGGTAAGTGCATCGAAGCTGCCGTAATGCATCGGAATCACAGTTTTCGGTCGAATCAACCGGCATGCCATCGCTGCCTGCTTTGGACCCATAGTGTAGAAATCTCCAATCGGCAGAATGGCGATCTCAGGGTGATACAGGTCGGCAATCAGACGCATATCGCCAAAGACATCGGTATCCCCGGCAAAATAGAGGGCACGTCCGTCGGGCAGACCAATCACACGGCCACACGCCTCACCCAGCGGAATAAACTTGCCATCCTCTGAAAACGTAGAAGAATGCGAGGCGTGGGTCAAAGTTACAGTGATCGGGCCCAGCTTGCAGGTGCCACCCTTGTTCATCCCCACGGTATTCTTCACACCCTTGCTTTCCAGCCAGGTTGTCAAATCATAGATACCCACCACAGGACAAGCAAACTCGGCAGCAAGCGGCTGAACGCTGGCGATGTGGTCAAAGTGACCATGGGACAAAAGGATTCCGTCGAGGCGAGTTGGCTTATAGCCAGCGGGAGCCTTGGGGTTTTCCAACCAAGGATCGAGAAGGTATTTCTCCCCGGATGAGAGCGTGAGTTCAAACGAGCTATGGCCGAGCCAGGTAAGCGAGATCATTCGCCCATTGTCGCTCAAGGAGCGCTGATCGTGACAGGAGATCTTGCCCCCATCGGTACTTCGCCAAAGAGCCCACGAATCAGGGCCGCCTCGCTGGTAACCGTGGTGGAGAAAGTAGCAACATGCGCATGGGCCATGGGCACCTTGCGCAGCAGATAGGGGCTGCCAACCGCACAGAATACAACCGGTTTGGACAGAGCCAGAACTTCATCGACAAAGGTGGCAAAGACAGGGGCCAGAGCAACATCGCCCCGAAACGAGGCCGCCGCTACGAAGGCTGCAATCACGATTGTCGAACAATTCCCCA
>CANGVB010000482.1 GCA_947456995.1 Bryobacteraceae bacterium
CATGGATCGCACCGGCAATCTCTACATTGCCAATCGTTACGCGAGCTTGATCGTCCGGGTCAAACCCGATGGCACTGTCAACACCTACGCTGGCGGCGGCACCAATTCCGGTGACGGCTTCGCCCCACTCCAAACCAAACTCGCCAACATCGAATACCTTGCCGTTGACGCCCAGGGCAACGTCTACTTCTCCGAGTTCCGTACCTTCCGCATCCGCAAAATCCCCGCTGGCGGTGGCGCAATTGAAACCTACGCGGGCACCGGCACAGAAGGCTATTCCGAGCTCAACGGCCCGGCCAAGTCCATCCCGGTCGGCTTCCCAACCGGTCTCTTCGTCGGCGCCGACAACAACCTCTACATCCTCGAAGCCGGCGGCTCTCTCCGCCGCATCACCCCCGACGGCAACTCAACACTGGTTCTCAAAACGTTTGACATGCCAATGAAGACAACCCCCGCCGGCTGGAAGATCGGAGACATCGCCGGTGGCGCAGTAGACCCACAAGGCACTCTCTGGCTCTCCACCTTCTTCCGTCAGCACAGTGTCTCGATCCTCAAATGCCCTCTCGCCAAAGACTGCGAAGTTGTCGCCGGCGGCACCGACAACGGCTTCAACGGCGACGGCATTCCTGCCACCCAAAAGAAGCTCGCCCTGCCCGGCAGCATGGTCAAAGATTCTCTCGGCAATCTCATCTTCATAGACCGCCAGCGCATCCGCAGCCTCTCCCCCGCAGGTGAGCTCAAAACCATCGCCGGTGGCGACACAGCCGCAGTCCGTGGCGACGGCCAGAAGAACTCCCGCGTCATCTTCGAAAGCAGCTTCGGCATCGCCGTCGATCCGCAGAACAACGTCTACGCCTCCGACGAGCGCAACCATATCGTCTGGCGCTTCGGCGCTGACGGCAATGCCCGCATCGTCGCCGGCACCGGCACCCCCGGCTACTCGGGCGACAACGGCCCGGGCAACGCCGCAGAAATCAATGCCCCCGGCCAGCTCGCCCTCGATGGCGCAGGCAATCTCTACATCCTCGATACTTACAACTACGTCATCCGCAAGCTAAGTCCCCAGGGTCAGATCAGCACCTTCGCCGGGCGTCAGCACGCCATCACTTTCTCCTGCCCCGGCACCCAGTCTCTGGCCGCCGCGCAGTGGTGCTTCACCATCCCTGCCAGCCTCGCCGCAGACTCGCAGGGCAACGTCTGGGTAGGCGATTTCAACAGCGTAGTAAAGGTCTCCGCAGGCACCATCACCCTACTCAGCCCCGCAATCCGAGCCACAGCTTTGGCTGTCGATCGTAGCGGCAACCTCCTGGCCGCCGCAGGCCAGAGCAGTGGCACACAGATCTTCCGCAGCAACGCAGGCTCCAGTCCCTTCACCCTCATCGCAGGCACCGGCAAGTCCGCTTCCTCAGGCGACGGTGGCCTCGCCGCCGCCGCAGACTTCACCGCAGCCTCACTCACTGTCGATGCAAACCGCAACATCCTGCTCGCCGACACCACCGCGCGAAGCATCCGCGCCATCACCCCCGACGGCCGAATCCAGAAGATCGCTGGCGGAGGCTTAACCACAGGCGTCCGCGCAGACGGCGGCCCTTCCACCGATCTGCGAATCGGCGGTGGCCAGATCACCACCGGCACCGCCAGCCGCATCTTCATCGCCAACCCCGGCTTCTCAAGCAACATCTTCGATGACGTCCACCTCTGGCGGCTCGAACCCGCACAGATCTTCCGCACAGCCGTTCTCAATGCCGCCAGCTTCAAAGGCGGAGCCGTTGCCGGAGGCGAGATCGTCACGATTTTTGGCCTCGACATCGGCCCCAAAGCCCTGGCCACCTACGAAGTCGTCAACGGCAAATTCCGCGACGAAATCGCGGGCACCCGCATCCTCTTTGACGGCATCCGCGCCCCCATCATCTACGTCAGCGAAACAGCCGCCTCGGTAGTTGTCCCTTATGGTGTTGCGGGCAAAACCGAAACCGACTTGTGGATCGAGTATCAGGGCACAGCCACCAACCATTTGAAGATGCCAGTCGCCATCACCCAACCCGGCATCTTCACAATTCCCCCAACAGGCACCGGCCAGGCAGCCATGCTCCACTGGCCTGAATACACCGTCAACCACGCTGCAAACCCATTGGCGCGCGAAGGCGTCGGCATGATCTTCCTCACCGCCGGCGGCGAGCAGGGCGAAGACGGCATGATGGCCCAGACCGTCGGCGCCTTGCCCTTCCCAGTGCAAGTTAGAGTAGGCGGCATCGACGCGCAAGTCCTCTACGCTGGCCCCGCGCCCTCACTCATCTATGGCATGTTGCAGATCAACTTCATCGTCCCCGCCACACTAACTCCGGGCGACAAAGTACAGCTCTACGTGAAGCTGGGCGAGGTTTGGTCGCAGGCTGGGCTTACCATCGCAATCAAGTAATGGCAGGCCCAGCTATAGCTTCTTGCTGCCTACACTCAGTGCCACAATCCCGATCGAAGGGGGGCCATCCGCAGGACAGGCCCCCTTCACACCCTTCTTCACTCCCGCCACCCCATTCACAAACTCAATCGTCTTAAACGTCCTCAGCCCGGACAAATAATGATCCAGCCGCTTCCCCAAATCCCCCTCCCAAACCCGGCAAAACACCCGCTTCTCCTCACCACAGCTCAGCTCCACCAAATCCTTCTGCGCACTCAGGATTAACACCTTCGCCCGCACCCCGTCCAACACCTTCCCAGGCGCAAGTCCATCGAGATCCGCACAAGCCACATCAGCCCCAAACAGAGCCGACCCCGCAAGCATCAGCAAAACCCACCTCAAGCCGCCACACTCACTCGCTTGAGCCGACCGTAAGCGACGAATAACACCAGCCCGCTCAATACAGCCATACCCAAAAGCACAACACCCACCCGTCCCAAAATCTCCCCATCGGTCTCTTCCCGGTACTCATAAACAGGAAAGCCCGCCACATCCTTCGATGTAAGCTTCACCTTGCTAAACACCTTCGGCAAAAAGTAACTCTGCCAGGCCCCAAAGAACCCATCCACCTGCTTACTAAAGTGCTTATAACGGCCCAGACTCGTCCCCGCCAAATCATTAATTGCACTCTGAGCCAGAATCGCCGGAGACAAATAACGGAACCCATCCACAAAGCCCTGCTGCCGTTCCACCTGCTCCTCAAAGTGATCGAGTATCGGCTGCACCTTCTTGTCCACTTCCATCTGCACCGCATAAGTCAGGCTCGCAAAATCCGCCTGCGGCTTCTCCCCACCGGGCATCAGCTCCGGATGGTCTTCCATGTACTTCGATAGCAACAAGCTCCCCTTCGTCTGCGCTTCCTTGCCAGCAGTTCGCATCGCCTGCACCATCTCCACTCGGCTCGGCACCGGATACATCCCCGTAGCAATCAAGTTCGCGACGCTAGGCAACACCAGCACCAGCCCGAGCCAGCACCCGGCCAGCGACAAAGCATTCGTCGCCGAACTCGTCCCAAACCCATTCACCAGAATCGCCAATCCAAACCAGAACCCCGTATACAAAGTCATCATCCCGATCCAAAGCGCAAGCCGAGTCCAAACCGTCGGAAGTGACAAATCCACCCCCGTCACCAGCGCCCCAATCAACGTAAACCCAATCACCAGCCCGAGCAGCAATCCACCTCGCAACAACACTTTACCGGTCACCAGTTGTGCCATAGTAATCGGCTGCGAGAGCGCCAGCGACAACGTCCCCTGCTCCCGCTCGGCCGAGATCATGTTGTAGCCAAGAGCCAGCACCAGCAGCGGAAACAAATAAACCAACACAAAAGCCAGATCAAAGCGCCCCGCCAGCAAATTCGTAGGATTCTCAATCTCGTCATTAGCCAGAATCGCCTGCTTCGAACGCAAATTCAGCTTGAAGTAATACGGATACA
>CANGVB010000483.1 GCA_947456995.1 Bryobacteraceae bacterium
CAACCTCATGCGCGGCCCCAGCGGCTGGAACATTCAAAGCATCGTCTCCGGCAACCTCCGTCCCCCTGAGCTTGAAGTCCGCAACGGCCGTCTCAACTTCAAACAAGGCAACGCCAAGAACGCCTTCTACCTCACCAATGCTCTGGTCGACATCAGCGCCCCCACCGCCCAGGGCGACGTCAAGATCTTCTTCTCTGCCGAGCCAGCCCGCACAGATCGCGGCGCACAAGGCTTCGGAAAATTCTCTCTCCGTGGCGAAATCCACGCCCCTCCCTCTGCCACTCCCGACATCGACTTCGATCTCGAACTCCAGCCCAGTTCCATCCACGCTTTCAACTTCTTCTTCGGCGCTCGCGGCGTAGACTTCGCCGGCAAGCTCTCCGGCAAAGGCCGCCTCAAAGGCCCCTGGAACAAAGCCGCAATCGAAGCCAGCCTCCAGTTCGAAGGCCTCGCCCCCCAGGGCTTCCTTCCCTTCGTTGGCAAAAGCAACAAACTCGCACTCTCCGGCTCGCTCGACATCCCCGGCCAGCGCTTCGCCCTCGACACCGTCGGTGATGACGCCGTTCGCGTCCGTATGCGTGCCCGCGATTTCTTCCAGTCCCCCAAAGGCGCACTCCTCCTCCAGCTCCGCGACATCGAGCTCACCAAGCTAATCGGTCTCGGCCGTGAAGCCCAGGCCAAGCTCCCCGAAGGCCTCACCGGCAAAGGCAACTTCAATGGCGTCATCGGCTACGCCTGGCCCAGCACAGAAGAGGTCCCAGCCAAAGGCATGATCCGCTTTGCCGATGCCAGCATCGAAGTACCCGATCAGCCCGTCCTGATGACCCCCTCCGCCACCGCCATCGTCGAAGGTTCCCGCTGGCTTCTCGCCCCCTCCGAGATCCGCGTCGGAGAATCCCAAACCGCCACCATGTCCGCCGATTGGAACGCCCGCACCGGCTCACTCAATCTCGACGTAGCCACCCAGCTCCTCAGCATCAAAGGTCTCAAATCCGGTCTCGGCCTCCTCCTCCAGGCCTCCAGCCTCCCCCTGCTTTCCCGCGCCCAGGGCGGCAGTTGGCAAGGCAAAGTCCAGTTCCAGCGCACAGAAGATTCCGACCCCGGCCAGTGGAGCGGTAGCCTTGGCGTCCGCAACCTCACCGTAGACGTAGACGGCCTTCCAGCCCCACTCGAGCTCTCTTCTGCCTCGGTCGAGTTTGACCCCAACCGGATCTCGATCAACAGCATGCGCGCCACTTGGGAGACTGTCACCTTCGAAGGCGACATTTCTTACAACCCGGAAAGCACGCGCCCAGTCGAGCTCAAACTCACCATCAGCGAAGCATCGGTCAACACTCTCACCCGAATCCTGCAAACCGCACAACGCCCCCCCTCAAGCCTGCTCGAGAAGATGCGTCTCCGCAGTCCCGCAATGCCCGAATGGCTCCGCAGCCGCAACCTCGTGGGCCAACTCCAGTTCCGCTCACTCGAATTTGCTAGCGGCGCATTCAAGCCACTCAACCTGAAATTCGCCTGGCGCGCAAACAAACTAGAAGCCACCATCCAGCCCTCTGATTTCTCAGTCCCCAACCAGCCTGGCGCACTCCGCCTCGAAGGCAAACTCCTCACCGAGCTCTGGCAGCCCACCCCCTCCTACCAACTCGATGGCACCATCACCGGCTGGCCTTTGGACAAGACCACGGCAACTCTCGCCGGATCCTTCAAGACCCCGTCACTGGATACAAACTGGTCTGACAGCTTGGAAGGCGAAGCCACCCTAACCCTGGCCGACGCACCCACAGACCCAAACAAGCTCCTCATCCAGCAAGGCAAACTCACTCTCGATTTCGGAGAAGTAAGTAAAAAGCCATTAACACTGAATCCACCCTACTGGCCTCTCACAATTCCGCCCGAAATCTAGAGACTCTCGAACTTACCAGCCTAGTGATACGATCCAATCGGCAGCGCTAGCAATATCTTTATGGCTCCAAAACTAATACTGTGCTTGATGGCACCACTCTTCATCGCGCATGCTTCTCCTGTCGCCGCGCCTGATCTGAAAGGGCTTGTGGCGCAATCAGACAGGGTGATTGTTGCAAGCATTCTCGCCGTAAACGATACCGAAAATGACAATAAGATCAGCCCAAGTACGCATCGGACTGCCGAATTATCGGTACTTCGGTCACTCGCCGGAGGCTTGCTCATCGGGGATCGAATTTCGGTCGGCTGGACGGAAACTGGTCTTAAAAAGGCAAAAACCGGCTTGATTGGCGAATCTGGCCTATGGTTTTTAAAGCTTGACTCTACGGGACGCTTCTCGCCCCTCCCCTTGACTTCAACATCGAGCTCTATTGATGCTGTGAGATTGGCGGTTCCTAAGAAACTTGGTTTCCTCGCAGATGGCTCAAAACTGACAAGTGTAGAACTTGCGCTGCGAGAGATTCTGAATGCCGCCGAAAACGGCCCAGAGGCAGCTGGCCAGTATTCGTATCTTGACTATGGTGCTTACGATGACCTAAGCCCAGTCTTGCGACGCGAATTCTACTCGAGACTAGCTCAAAGCCCCATCGAACTGAAGTCCGCACGTGGGTTGGCAGGCTTAGTGAGATTAGACGATGTTCAGGCACTTCGCCGCATCGAAACGAAGTTTCGAACCTTGACTCCATTCCTGGATTTGATTGGATTTGCAATTTCATCGCGCTACCGTAATACCGACCCCACTGGTCTTGCAATCCTGAATCGGTTCGCAAGCTCAGCCCAGGCTCCCAAATCCTTCCAGATCGCGGCTGCCGAGGCGATAGCATTCATTCATACTGCTGACTCTGTTCCCTACGTGGAAGCACTTCTCAACTCAGGCGAAGCTCAGCGGGAATTGCTAGGTGCTGCAGGTCTTGCGATGTACGCTAACGGCGTAAAGCCGGTTCTCCCGGGAAGCTCAGCGGGATTCATGCCTTCCGGTGTTCGAGGGCCTTTCGCAACCGAAGAGACAATGCGGAATTTCACCATGGATCCAGCCCGCTTTACGCAAAATCGATCGCAGCTCTTAACTTTTTGGAAGTCCTGGTTAGCGACCAATCGCAATCAGATTCTTAAGACCCCGTAGGCCCATAAAGCCGCCGCACCAGCTTCCGGCTCCCCTCCGGCACCATCGTCTCCCAATCTCCGCCTCTGGCGATCCTCTCCCTCACTTCAGTCGAAGAGATCGCCTCCATCGCCGCCTCCACGTCCAGCCACCCAAAGTAAGCGGCCAGCTCCTCAGGTATCGCCCACTGCTCCTGGCGTCGAGCACTAAGAACCGGATACTTCCTCAAGTTCGATTCAAGATACTCCGTATGCCCCGTAGCATCGAGCCCGTAATCCCACTCAACAATCCTCCTCGCTCCGTCCTCACCGATCAACAACTGTAACTCCCTCCCCGGCAGCGCCTCCTCCATCTCCCCGGCAACAGAAAAGAACAAATTCTCCCGCGACAAAGCCACCGCATCCGCAGTACTCTCCAGCACCATACGCAACCGCGAGGGCAGCGCCACACCGTCATAGCTCTTGTGCGGAAACCGCTCCGGCATTACCCACACCACCTCATCCACAACCTCACGAGCCGCCCGTGCCAGCGCCACATGCGCCACCGTCGGGGGATGAAAGGCTCCGCAAAAAACTGCAATGGAACGGCTAGACCGTTTCGGACGTCTCAGGAATCGCATGCTCTCCTTTCAATTTATGACGACGAGAGCGATACACTTTGGAATACACAAACAATGTTTACCTGGATCTGCCCTAAGTGTGGAAGAGAAGTCGGCCCTTCCTACAACGAATGTCCTTTTTGTGCCGAAACCGGACCCGCAAAAGTTCTACCTCCCGTTCCTGTAGGTGCTCAGCCACCGCAACCCCAATACGTACCTCCCGCACCGCCCC
>CANGVB010000484.1 GCA_947456995.1 Bryobacteraceae bacterium
CAACCCGCAACCGAGAGTACCTTTGCACAGCTTCTCGATTCCGCCAAATTGGACAAGATTTTGTCTGATGGTGGCGAAGCGCAGCGCGCCATGGACCAGATTGCCGCCGATCAAAACATTGCTGTGCTCAAGCTCAAAGAGCGCGCACAAAGAACCTTCTATACCCTCGAAGCCATCGCTCAGCATCTTGCTCCCGTCCCGGGCCGTAAGAACCTGCTCTGGGTCTCGGCAGCCTTCCCAATGGTTGTAGGTACAGACCTTCGAACGGGCACCGGTTCGCCCGAGAGCTTTGAGTACATGGCCGGCCGTGCCGCAAGAGCCATCGCCAATGCCGGTGTCTCGATTTATCCAGTAGACGCGCGCGGGGTGATGGTTGATGTTTTGTACCGTGCCAAGACGAGTTTTCAGGATTACGCGATGGGCCAGGTAGTGGCGCTCTCGCGAAGCCGCGGCGCACGTCGTGACGGCAAGGCAAAGTTTACCAGTCCAGACCCGCTGGTTCACGCCGATCGCGATGAAACCGTCGCCCATCACGACCTCATGGAAGACCTCGCAAAACGTACCGGTGGCCGGGCCTTCTATTCCTCAAACGACATCGCAAAATCGATTCGTGAAGCGATTGACGATTCAGGGGACAACTACGTACTTGGTTACTATCCGGCCGACTATGATGACAATGGACGCTACCGCCGCATTCAGGTAAAGACCGGCAAGGCCGGAATCTCACTGCGTCATCGGGACGGCTATTATGCCGCTGAACTCAAGCCACAACAAGACCAGCAACAACGCGAGGCAATGTGGGATGCAATGTCCGGGCCGCTTAGCCTAAGCGCGATCCCGATGGCGGTTCAGTGCGAACGGTTGGCAGACCGTCTCCGGGTGACCTTGCGCCTCGATGCCGCCGCACTCACTATGCGTGAAATCAAAGGCAGCTGGCACGGTGCTTTTGAAGTGGTGCTTCTTTATCTCGATGCCAAGGGGCAGGGCAAAGGCGGCTCAGAAAAATCGGTTCCTTTTGATTTGCCTACAGCAGATAGAGATAAAGCGCTGGCTTCAGGCTTCAACTATCAACTGGATCTTCCGCTCATCGAAGGCGCACACATCCTGGCCGTTGGTATCAAAGACTCAGCAAGTGGCCGGGTGGGCACAATGCAAATTGAAATGAGTAAGCTCTCGAACTAAGCGTATTTCGCCCACACCTGAATCCGATTGGCCACATCCATCCCCTGCTTCAAAAACTCTTGAGCCACAGCCTCAGGCTTCTCAGGGTCCACTGCATACACCGATGTCACCACAGCCACGTTTACGAATTTGCTGCTCATGTAAGGAATGAAGGGGATCTTCTCACCGTTCACTTCATTGATCGTTTCGCCGCTGTAGTGAATCGCTTGCAACACAGCTTGAGCCGCTGAGCCATCCGGCACCCGTTCGGCAAAGTCCCCAGCCTTTTTGCGGTTTTCATCAACGGGCTGTCCAATCCAGGCTTCGGCTAGCGCTAGCGCCTGAAGCTCAGCAGGGTCATTCTTGGGCAGGGATGCCTTGCGGGCACAAAACCAGGCCCACCAGATGCTTTCTCTTGGGCTTATCGCATGACTCAAATAAGCGATGGCGTCCATCCAGAAATGGTTCTCCACCAATAGCTCGCCGTAATGTCGCGCATTCTGCGACGTGGCAAGAAGGTCATTGGCTGGCGCCTTGATCTGTGCGTGTTGGCTGAGTTCTATAGCATTCTTGGCTGTCATATTTTACGAGTTCTGCATGATAATGGGCGCGTTCATCTTGATCATGGCCGGGGTCATCATGATTTTAGAGCCGCCAATCTTGATCTCGATCATCACTGGGGTCATCGTAATGCTTGCGTCGCCACACTCCATCTTGATCTCCTGTGCGGCTTTCTCGCTGATCTTGCCTGCACTGGCCTCAAGGCTGTTATTCCCCAAAGAAACGGTTATCGCCCGGTTGCCTTGTTCGACCTTGGTGATCTGGTCCTTCTTCTGAACCGTAATCGTGTGCTGCTCTTCGATCACCTCATCGAAGTTCTTTTGAGCATGCAGGTAGACCTGCTCGCTCCCCTTCTTGTCCTCAAAGCGGAATTCATTGAAGTCGGCAGACCCTCCACCCGGGCTCGATCTCGACTTAAAGCCCGACTGCGTCTTGTTATCGGGCAATCCATATGGAGGCATCTGCTGGTCGTTATAAACGCGACCGGTAATGATCGGGCGATCCGGGTCCCCTTCGAGGAAGCTGACGATCACTTCCTGGCCAATGCGTGGAATCGAGATCTGCCCCCAGTTCGCACCAGCCATCGTGTTCGATATACGAATCCAGTGCGAGGAATTGTCATCGCGCTTACTCTTGCGATCCCAGTGGAATTGCACCTTCACCCGGCCGTACTTGTCGCAATGGATCTCGTTGCCCGCGGGGCCACACACAATTGCCGTTTGTACGCCATGGATCATTGGCTTGGGGTGAATGCGAGCCGGTCGGTAAGGCACCTTCATTGGAATCGCCGACAAGCTAACCCGTGCCGTGCTGGTGGAATCTCCAGACCCATCGTCCATCACGCTTTGCCTGCATTCAATGCTGCTGTTCAGCGCGATATAAGAAGTGTTTACCTGCGCATCGAAGTGGTCGGTAACCTCAAAGCGAAAGCCCGGTAAAAGCGTTGTCGAGATCGTATCCAGTTGGATGACCCTGAGGTTTGCTTCCTGCTCTTCCAGACGCAGCCGCGCATAACGGTCCCCGTCTTCTTTGGTTGTATAGAAGCCGGGATAATCGTAAACTTCTGCCATTCGCTTGCCAGAGGTAGACGCGAGCAAACTGACAGAACTCTTTTCGAAGTTAAAATCCTGAAAGGTCATTTTACCGGTGTGGATCGAAACCGACTGTTCCAGATTGTCGATCACGCCTCCATCCGCTCCAGAGATTGTCCCCTTCCCATAAGGAAACTTATAGAGATGTGGACTGTTCTGGGTGGCTGCGTTTGTGTCGGCAAAGACCAGCTGGTGTTTCTGTTCGGTGTGTTCAAACCAGTAGAAGATCCCCTCTTCTTCAAGCAGCCTGGAAATAAAGTTAAAGCTGGTCTCGCGGTATTGCACCGTGAATTCCCAAACCGGCAATTTCGCCTGCACTTTAAACTCGAAGTTGACGACCCCGTGCTCCGTTAGCACTTCTTTCACAATATCCACCGCTGTCTTTTTTAGATAGTGCCGGCATTCGGTTTCCAGATTCAGGAACCAGAGCGACGGAACCACCGTCGCCTCCCAAAAGTACACTGGCTTCAGTTCTTGTTCCACCCCGAGCAGCCTCGTCCGCTGCATCAGGCCATGAATTATCCGGTCGGGAATCCCATCCCGGCGTATCTTGATTACGATCGGTTTCCGCAGCAAATCTTCATCGTCGATCGACTTGTCGTAGGTGGCCATAACAACACGGTAGTTGTACGTATTGGAAACAAATTCGCTCCCGTCGAGCGACATTAAAGCGAACTTGTCCTTCCCCAAATGGGGAATCATCACTTCGTAGGGAAATTTTTGTTGCTTGATTGGCATGGCGTCGAATCTACAGTCTATAGATATAGCGCCACCTGTGGGGCAAATGGGTCAACCGGGCTAACGAATCGCGATTCTCACCGTGTTGGCGTTGACCCCGGAAACCCGCAGAACAACGTCCACTACGCCGCGGCCGGCGAGATTTCGCGGAATCTGAACATTGATCTGATCCACACCCGGAAATTGTCCCTGGTTCCCGGCAAAGCTCACCGGGGCATTCACGCCACCAATGCTAGCCGTCACCTGGTTAAGAGCAGACCGGTTTCGAATCCCGGTGCCATAAAGCAGCAAAAAGAGCTGGTCGCCTTCAGGGCCAATATCAATCGCATTC
>CANGVB010000485.1 GCA_947456995.1 Bryobacteraceae bacterium
CGGAAGAACCTTCCCAGTGGCACAGCAAACGACGACACCACCGGAGACAACGCCATCGTCAACACCGTGCAAGTCAAAGCCAAATCATAAGTAGGCTTCGTCAGCGCTCCCGACGACAGCCCCGTACGGGCCAGCACAAACGAGAACTCCCCAATCTGGCTCAACCCAAGACCCACAATCCAGGGCGCCATGTTCACATACCCAAAGGCCCGCGTAGACAAGCCCATCACCAGCGCCTTCACCACAAAAATAATCAACACGACAACGACAATCTCTCCAATATTGGCCACCACATAAGCCGGCTCAAACAACATCCCCACGCTGACAAAAAACAGCAACCCAAACACATCCCGCAACGGCACCACATCACTCAACGCCTGATGGCTAAACTCAGATTCGCTCAGGATAATCCCTGCCACAAAGGCACCCAGCGCAAACGATAACCCCACAGCGTGCGTCGCATAGCCAACCCCCATCCCCACAGCCACCACCGACACCGGAAACAGCTCGCGAGATCCCCACGAAAGCACCCGCTTCAGCAGCACAGGCAACACCCGCGTCCCCACAAAATAAACGCTAGCCAGAAACACCGCCGCCACCCCGATAGCCTTCCCCACCTTCATCACCACCCCATCGAGATCATTCAACTGCGGCAAGATCGCCAGCATCGGAATCACCGCCAGATCCTGCACCACCAGCAGCCCCACCATCACCCGGCTCGCCAGCGTCGCCGTAACCCCAGCCGCAGACAATGTCTTCAGCACCACCATCGTGCTCGACAAAGAAACCATCGCCCCCAACCAGATCGATTCCGTAACCGCAATCCCCAACAACCGGTTCGCAGCCACAGCCGTCAGCGCGCAGTTCACCACAATCTGAATCGGCCCGCCAATCAAGGCGATACGCTTCACCGGCCCAAGATCGCGAAACGAAATCTCAAGCCCCAATGAGAACAAAAGCAGCGCCACGCCAATCTCCGCCAGCAGCTCAATATCGCGCACCTGCACCACCGTCGGCCCGGCCGTATGTGGCCCCACAATCACACCCGCAGCAACATAGCCCACCAGCAAAGGCAAACGCGCAAGACGCGCCAGCATCCCGCCAATCAGTCCCGCCAAAATGATCAATACAAAGTCTGCTGCGATTCCCAAGGATTCTGCTTTCTAAAGCAAGCTTAACCAATCGCAACGGGAATAGAATGGAAGCATGCGAAATGTCTTCTTGCCCCTGATCACAATCAGCTTGGGCTTTGGCGCCGATTTCGCCACTGACGTACAACCGGTGCTCGCCAAGCGCTGTGTCATGTGCCACGGTGGTGCTCAGCAAATTGCCGGTGTCCGGCTCGACAACGGTACCGACGCCATGAAGGGCGGCTATTCCGGCCCCATCATCACTGCGGGCAAAGCAGACGCCTCCAAAATCATCGAGCGTGTCACCTCAAAAAAAGATGGCTTCCGCATGCCCCCAATGGGCCCTCCCTTAACCGACGCTGAAGTCGCTGGCCTCAAGACCTGGATCAACGAAGGTGCCACTTGGCCCGCCGGCCTCACCATCGGCAAGGCAACCGCCCGCAAGAGCACCCACTGGGCCTTCCAGCCTCTCTGGCAAGGCGCACTGCCTCAAGTCAAGAACACCACTTGGCTCAAGAACCCAATCGACAACTTCACCCTCGCCAAGCTCGAATCGCAGAACATCGCCCCTTCCCCTGAGGCAAGCAAACTCACTCTCCTCCGTCGAGCAGCACTCGATCTCACCGGCCTCCCGCCCTCGCAGGAACTCACCCGCACCTACCTCGCCGACACGCGCCCAGACGCCTACGAGCGCGCCGTCGATCAACTCCTCAAGTCTCCACAATACGGCGAGCGCTGGGCCCGCCAGTGGCTCGATCTAGCCCGCTACGCCGACACCGACGGCTTTGAAAAAGACCTCGCCCGTCCCTACGCCTGGCGCTGGCGCAACTACGTCATCGACAGCCTCAACGCAGACAAACCCTTCAACCAGTTCACCATCGAGCAACTCGCCGGGGACCTCCTCCCCAACCCAACCCTCGAACAGAAAGTAGCCACCGGCTTCCACCGCAACACCCTCATCAACCGCGAAGCCGGAGTCACCCGCGCTGAAGACCGCTTCGACACCCTCGTCAACCGCGTCAACACCACATCCACCACCTGGATGGGCCTCACCATGGGCTGCTCCCAGTGCCACGATCACAAATACGATCCCATCTCGCAGAAAGAATATTACGCAACGATGGCGGTCTTCTCAAAGAGCTACGACACCACCATCGATGCCCCCATGCCCGGCGAACTCGGCCCCTGGCTGGCAGACCGTACAACCTATCTCAAGAAGCGCGAAGAGATCCTGAAGAGCGCCCCCATCGACGAATGGTTCGCCCGCTGGCAAACCAAGATGCGTGCCGCCATCACCAACCCCGGCGTCGACGGCGAATGGGATTTCTCTGTCACCAGTTTCCGCGTCATGTTCGATCACGCCGAGCGCATCATGATGATGCCCGCCGAGCAACGCAGTGAGCGCGACGCCTGGCGCCTCCTCACCTACTTCCTCAACAACCCAAGCCACACCGTACGCGGCGAAAAAGAGAACATCGAAAAACTCAAAACCGTCAAAGAGCAGATCAAGAAGCTCGAAGACGAAACCGCCAAACTCACTCAGGCCTACGTAGTCATCCCCGATCCCACCGCTCCCGCGCAACGCCTCGCCGTCCGCGGTGATTGGAAGACCCCCGGCATCGAAGTCCAACCCGGCACCCTCGCCGTCCTCCCCGAGTTCAAGCCCGGCAACGAACCAGAGCGCCTCGCCTACGCCAAGTGGCTCGTAAGCGACGCGAATTTCCTGACACCGCGAGTCATCGTCAACCGCTACTGGCAGGAATTCTTCGGCCGTGGCATCGTCAAGACCAGCGAAGATTTCGGCCTCCAGGGCGACAAGCCCTCCCACCCCGAACTCCTCGACTATCTCGCCCGCGAGTTCCAAACCAAAGGCTGGTCCGTCAAGCAACTCCACCGCTCCATCGTCACCAGCGCCACATACCGGCAAAGCTCCAAGGCTCGCCCGGAAGTAGCCGAGATCGATCCTGACAACGCACTCCTCGCCCGCCAGAGCCGCATCCGTCTCAGCGCCGAAGCGATCCGCGATTCCGCCCTCGCCGCCAGCGGCCTTCTCAATACCCAACTCGGCGGCCCCAGCGTAAGGCCCCCCCAGCCCAAAGGCGTTTCTGAGCTGGTCTACGGCGGAGCCAAATGGAACGAGAGCCAGGGCACCGACAAGTACCGCCGCGGCCTCTACATCTTCTTCCAGCGCACCGCCCCCTATCCGATGCTCGGCAACTTCGACGCACCCGACATGACCGTCGCCTGCAGCCGCCGCCGCACCTCCAACTCCCCACTCCAGGCGCTCAACCTCCTCAACGACCCCGTCTTCTACGAATCCGCTCAGGCCCTCGCCTACCGCGTCCAGACCGAAGCCCCTGCCGAGGTCGAAGCCAAAATCAACACCGCCTTCGAACTCGCCCTCGGCCGCAAAGCCAACCCCCGCGAGCTCACCCGCCTCAAGAAATACCTGGATGAACAACCGCCCGCAACCGCCTGGACAGGCCTCGCCCGCATCATCCTCAACACCGACGAATTCATCGTAAGAGAGTAGCCACCCATGAACCCACGCAGAGATTTCCTTAAGAGCATTGGCGGCGGCATCGGCATGATGGCCCTCGGCGACCTCCTCGCCCGAGACGGCTACGCCGCCAGCCTCAACCCTCTCGCCCCCAAGAAGCCGCATTTCCTCGGCAAAGCCAAGCGCGTCATCTACATGTTCATGGAGGGCGGCCCGAGCCAAATGGACTTGTTCGACCCCAAACC
>CANGVB010000486.1 GCA_947456995.1 Bryobacteraceae bacterium
GAGCGAATCATCGAGAAGCAAATCCCCGACATGGCCCGTGCAGCCGGCCTCAGCGAGCAACAGATCAAGCTCTCCACCGAAGGCGGCCTGCAAAGGGTCAAGCAAGAGATGACCAGAGACACCTGGCTCGCCAATTTCTGGAGCTACGATCCAGCCCCAACACTCACCAAGGTCCTCTGCCCGGTACTGGCCTTAAACGGCGAACTCGACAAGCAGGTAGACGCAACTGTGAACCTCGCTGCCATCGAAGCGGCGCTCAAGACGGGTGGAAACAAGAACTACACCGTGCGTGTGTTGCCCAAGCTGAATCATCTGCTTCAAACCGCAAGCACCGGCAGCGCTCAGGAATACGGGCAGCTCGAAGAAACGGTTGCACCGATCGCGCTCGAAGAAGTGATTCAGTGGCTTAAGAAAGTTCCGGCCACAAAATAAGCTCAGTTGCTTCGCCGCGCCGTAAGCTGGAATGCCTCGGAGGATCCTGCTTTGCAGGGAAGTCTGTACGGTAATGCCCGCCACGGGATTCCTCGCGCTTCAAAGCCGCCTTCGCGACTAGCCGCAAAACGGTAGCCAGATTGCGGCGCTCATAGTCACGGCGGTCCGGCTCGGCGATGTTCAAACGCCCGCCCTGATCGATCGCCTCAAGCACACGCGAAATTCCCGCAGCATCGCGTGCGATGCCACACCCATCCCAGGCTATCTGCTGCAACGCTTCGCGCGTTAGCAGGGGGAATTGCTCATCGCCAAAAGTTTTGCCCTTGCCGCGCTGCGGGCCCGCAGCCAACATCGCCTCACCAGCTCGAGCGCCAAACACCACACCTTCGAGCAATGAATTACTAGCCAGGCGGTTCGCGCCATGCACGCCAGTGCAAGCGGCCTCCCCGGCGGCAAACAAGCCCGGCACACTCGTCTGGCCATGCAGATCTGTACGCACGCCACCCATGATGTAGTGCGCGGCCGGATGCACTGGCGCGGCCTCTTTGGTGAGATCAATTCCGAATCGAAAACATGTTTCGTAGATCGTAGGGAAACGCTGCCGGATCCAGTCGGCATCCTTATGGCTGAGATCCAGCAGCACATGCGTCGCATTAGTAGCCGCCATCTCTGCAATGATCGAGCGGCTCACCACATCACGCGGGGCCAATTCTTCCATCGCGTGATAGCGGTGCATAAAGCGCTCGCCATTGATATTCCTGAGCAACGCACCTTCCCCGCGCAACGCTTCACTCAACAGAAAGCGGGGCCGCCCGGGAATGAAGAGGGCTGTGGGATGAAACTGGATAAACTCAACATCGGCAACCTCAGCACCAACGCGATACGCAATGCCGATCCCGTCACCGGTAGCAACGGTCGGGTTAGTCGTATTCAGAAACAACTGCCCTGCCCCGCCGGTTGCCAGCAGTACAGCACGGGCATGAACATCGATGCGCCGCCGCGACTTCTGATCGTAGGCAACCGCACCACTAACAGCGCCATCCGCCATCAACAGATCCGTTACTGCCGCAAAGCTCTGAAAGCTGAGCTTGGGTAGCGACAGCGCTTTCTCGTACAAAGAGCGCGCAATCTCTCTTCCGGTGGAATCCCCGCCAGCATGCAGCACACGGCTGCGGCTATGAGCCCCCTCACGCGCCATCAGAAACTGCCCGTTCTCTTTATCGAAATTCGCGCCCCAGGCCAGAAGCTCATCAATCCGTTGCGGCCCCTCCTGCACAAGCGCTTCAACCGCCGGTTCGTAACAAAGTCCGTCGCCGGCCATCAGAGTGTCTTGCAAATGAAGTGAAAAATTATCATCATCAGAAAGAGCTACTGCGATGCCGCCTTGCGCGTATTCAGTAGAGGATTCCTCCAGCGTGTCCTTGGCAACAACGAGTACCGTTCCCTGCTCGGCCAAGGTGATCGCCGCCCTCAGTCCCGCCACACCCGCGCCCACGACTAGAAAGTCAAAGGACATGTTTTCGTTATGAAGCAACGCGTTTTCCTATTCCTATTCTCACTTGCAAGCCTGATGGCCCAAGTTCCAGACTACTTCCCTTTGGTGCCCGGTAGCACATGGATTTACAGATCCAGCAATGGAGCGAGTCCGCTCACCCTTCGTATGGGGCAGCAGGCAGTGATCGCCGGACAAGCCTATCATCGCCTGGAAGGCTATTCGGGCAGCCCCACATGGATCCGGCAATCCCCACAGGGAAGCCTCTACCAATGGGATGAATCCACAAAGTCTGAAGCTCCATTTTTGCTCTTCGATGGCAACGAATTCGCCAGCACAGCCATAGCCTGTCAACAAAAAGGCCGCGCAGAAGATAAGCTCGCCGACTATAAGGGCCCCGTTGGAAGCTCAGACACGGCGAAGGTGATTCGTTATTCCGGTGGCATCTGCGCCGATGCCGGGCTTACCCGCGAAATCTTCGTCCCCTACCTCGGCATGGTGCAGCGGGCCGAGACATCCTTTATTGGAGAACGAACCCTCGATTTGGTTTTCGCACAGATCGGCGGCATCACCTACATCAAAGAACCAAACATCGGCTTCGCGCTTTCGCTCACTGCGCTGCCCAATCAGATCGCCGCAAAACTGGTACTCAACAACTCGACAGACCGCGACCTCGTGCTTCAATTCACCTCTGGTCAGACCTATAACTTCACCATCCGCAACGATCGCAATGAAGTCGTCTACGTCTGGAGTGCAGACAAGCTCTTTCCGGCTGTTTTGCGCCAACTCTCCATCAAGGGAGAAGAAGTCTGGCAGGAAGTGTTGCCCGCCAGAGGTCTCAATCCGGGCATCTATTCAGTCGAGGCATCTCTGGTGAACAGTGATGGCAGGAAGTTCTCCGCCACCGCATCCATCAACCTGCCATAGCCTCTTTGAGGCTGATCCCCAATTCGCTCACATGCTCCGGCGTCAGCTTGGCTCCGCCGGAGCGTAGATAAAACACGTCCACAGCCCGCTGCCCTTCGGTATGCAAGAGGACCGTATCAATCTCGCAATTCTGCTGTGAAATCGTTCTTGCCAAATCGTAGAGCAGCCCGGGGCGATCCTGCGCCTGCAATTCCAGCAGCGTCGCCACCTGCGAAGTCTCGTTGTCAAATCGCACAATCGTATCGATCTGCAGACGGTAGCGCACTGTCGTCTTTGGCCTTCTTTTCAATAGCCGTTCGGCAGTCTCTTTGCCCAATACCACCCTGCGCGTCGCCTCCCGCAGTTCATCTACGATAGGCGGGTTCAGTTCCAGACTGCGCAGCGGATCAGAAAACACAAACAGATCGAGAACCTCTCCCCGGGAATTTCCAAAAGCCTCGGCCTTGAGGATGTTCATCCCAAAACTGGCCAGCGTGCCGGCCAGATCAGCCAGCAGCCTCGGGCGATCCTTCGTCACAACCGTAAGCTGCCAGTCGTCCTGTCGCTTGCGCAAATCGCAGGACACGCCAATTTGCGCAGCCGCCTTCGATAGGGATAGATGCTGCTGCCGTTCTGCATCGTTGGTGCGGAACCAGTACCGCGTCGGGAAACCCTTGACGAAGTCAGCCAGTTCTCCGGCAAGCGACGCTGGCTCGGCAATGCGGTCATCTTCCAGCTCTTTCGTCAGTTCGCGCTCAATGGCAGTATGGGCATGCCACAACTGCGATCGCCGCCAGGTCGTCATTGCCCCGGGAAACACGGCACTCGAATCAGCTACAGTCAGCAGTGTCAGCATCCCAAGATACTCTTTGGTCTCCATCCGGTGAGCGGCTTGCCACGTCACATCCCGGTCTGCCAGATCCCTCGTGCTGATCAGAGTCCCAAGGTACAAGTGCTCTCCGATCAGACGTTGCACCACGGCCTGATCTGCTGCGGGCATATCGATTCTGGCCCCAATCTCAGCAGCCATC
>CANGVB010000487.1 GCA_947456995.1 Bryobacteraceae bacterium
CAATTGATGATGCCGTGATCTGGATGGTCTATCCCAAGGGCACGTCCAAAAAGTACAAATGCGAATTCAATCGTGACAATGGCTGGCAGCGTCTGGGCGAGCATGGATTTGAGCCTGTGCGGATGGTTGCGGTGGATGAAGACTGGAGCGCCCTGCGCTTCCGCCGTGCCGAGAACATCAAGACGATGACCCGCAGCTCTGCTATCTCCAGGGCGGGACAGGAAAAGTTGGGGAAGTCTGCTAAGCGACCGAGCTGAAATGGTCCCGCCTGGGGCAGATAGTGTTTACTGGTAGAACCCAGATGAATTCCAACCCCAGACCACTCCGTGTGGCCTTGCGCAGGCTCTCCGATACGCTCCATCGCTGGCTTGGCTTCTCTGTGGGCGCAATCCTGGTGATGGGCGGCCTTACCGGTATCCTGCTTGCCTTCTATGTCGAGATCGAGCACAAGTTCTATCCGCATATGCAGACGGCCAATCTTCATGCTCTGCCCGTGAGTTATGAGGCGGTCTTTCAGCGCCTCGGGCGACTCCCGGTGGATCCGCCGGGCCGCCATTGGCGTATGGAAATCCCTCCCGATGGGGGCGTGATCACCTCACGCTACGACGCGCCAGGGCAAGCGGTTCGCATGGTTTCGCTGGACCCTGTTAGCCTCGAGGTGCTGCGCGATGCCCGCTGGGGCGGCACTTTCTTTACCTGGATCTATGACCTGCACATGAATCTTGAATTTGGGCCGCCGGGCAAGTTTGTGATGGGCATACTGGGGCTGATCATGCTTTTGATGCTGCTCTTTGGCGTGGGAAACTGGCTGCTTGCTCCGGGTAGCTGGAAGTCGAAATTCTCATTCGCCTGGCAGGCCAACGCAGCCAGAAGAACCTACGATCTGCACAAGATTGCAGGCGGAGCCACTATTCCAATGATGGTTTTGGTGGTTCTCACCGGAGCCATCATCAGCCTTCCGAATCAGGTACGTCCTTTGCTGGGATTGTGGTCGCCGCTGAAGCCGCTCGATGCTCCCGTCAATCCTCCTGCTGGCCCTGGCGCAAAGCGTGTGAGCGTGGATGAGGCGCTACGCATCGGCTCCGCAGTGATCCCCGGTTCGCGAGTGGTCTGGATTCACGTGCCGACTGCTCCTGGCGATGTTTACGATTTGCGCGTGCGTCAGCCGAACGCTCCGCTGACACGCTTTCCGAAAACGCACGTCTTTCTCGATCAGTACAGCGGCAAAGTGATTGCCGTAAACAATCCGAAAGTGGACGGCCTCGGCGACTGGATCATGGACTGGGTCGTGCCGCTTCACGATGGTAAGGCCTTTGGTATGGCCGGGCGCATCATCGTGATGTGCCTGGGCCTTGCGCCTGCGCTGCTTTTTGCTACTGGTTTTTTGCGCTGGAATCAGAAACGGTTGGGCCGCGAGACTGGCGCGAAGAGGCGCAAGGAACTCTCAGCCCAAGTCTGAATCTTCTAGTTGAAGAGGTTCTTCACCTTGCCAAAGAGCCCGCCCTTGTCGCCTTCGGTACCTGCCGCCGGGAGATTCTCCCGTAGCTGTTCAAAGACCTTGCGCTGTTCGCGAGAGAGCTTGGTCGGGATGTGAACCTCGACATGGATGTACATGTCTCCACGCCCTGCGGCATTCACTCGCGGCACGCCGCGATTCTTGAGCCGCAATTGTGTGCCCGGCTGCGTCCCCTCAGGGATCTTTACTGATTCGATCCCCTCAAAGGTGGGGATCTCGACTTCGGTGCCAAGCGTCGCCTGAACGATATTCACAGGCACGGTGCAGTGCAGATCGTAATCCTGGCGGTCAAAGACAGGATGTTCTTTGACGCTCAAGACAACGTAGAGATCACCGCTTGGCCCGCCATTGGGGCTTGCCTGTCCTTCGCCGTTTAGGCGTAGTTGGGTTCCAGTATCGACACCAGCGGGAATGTTGACCTTCAGCTTCTTTTCGCTGCGCAGGCGTCCTTCGCCCTTGCATTCCTTACAGGGCCGGCGGATGATCTGCCCGCGCCCGCCACAAGTGCTGCAGGTACGGCGGATCGTCATGAATCCCTGCTGGAAGAGCTGTTCGCCGCGGCCACGGCAAGTGGGGCATTGCGTGAGGCCGTCTTCTTTTTCTGCACCCACGCCTTCACAACGCGGGCAGGCGTCGAGTTTGGGGATCTGGATGTCTACCGAGGTGCCGCGTACGGCATCTTCAAAATCGATTTCGAGATCATAGCGAACATCTTCGCCGCGACGCTGACGGTTGCCGCCACGCCCGCCGCCTTTGTTGCCTCCGAAGAAGTCTCCGAAGAAATCACCAAAGATGTCGTTGAGGTCTGTATATTGACCGGAGTCAAAGCCTCCGCCGCCGCCACCGGCACCTGACAGGCCCTGATGGCCATAGCGATCATAAGCGGCGCGCTTCTGTGCGTCGCTCAAGACGCCATATGCTTCTGCCGCCTCCTTGAACATCTCTTCAGCTTTGGCATCATCCGGATTGCGATCTGGATGGTACTTCATCGCCAGCTTGCGATAAGAGGACTTCAGCGTCTGATCGTCAGCTCCACGATCCACGCCCAAGATTTCGTAGTAATCCCGTTTTGCAGCCACTATTGCCTACTTCTTGACTGCCACGCGGACCATAGACGGCCGCAGAAGCTTGTTACGAAAGTGATAGCCCTTCTGAAACTCGGCAAGAATCGACTGATCCTCCGCTTCGTCGGTTTCCACCATGTCAATGCCATGGTGCAGATTGGGGTCAAAGATCTGGCCGGTGGTGTTGATGGCCTCAAGACCCATCTTCTGCAGTACTTCCTGCATCCGGTTGTGAATCAGCATCACGCCCTTGGCGTAATTGCTATCGGTGGTTTCAATGGCTATGGCCCGCTCAAAGTCGTCAAAGATCGGCAGTAGCGTCTTTACGGTTTCAGCTGCGGCCATATCGACCGTCTCCTGACGCTCGCGCTCTGAGCGGCGGCGGAAGTTTTCAAACTCAGCCTGCCGGCTTTGTGCCAGCCTGAGCAGATCCTGCTTTTCAGCTTCAACTCGAACCAGTTCCTGTTCGAGGAATTCAATGCGTGCACCTGTGTCAACGGCAGCCGCATGGCTTTCGTTCAAGTCTTCAGGATTGGCAGCGTCGACATTCGACTCCGTCATGTTGCTTTCCTCTATGAGTAGTTAAAATTGTGCTCGATCAAAGAGCGGATTCAGCGAGAGCTTGTCCCACTTCCATTACCGCTGCGATCGTACGTGGATAATTCAATCTTAGCGGTCCGAGCACCGCAACGCGAGCCGTCATTCCACTCCCCAGTGGCACATGCACCCCAACCAGTGAGAATTCGCTCAGCGCCGGGTGCGCCTCTCCCAATCCAATTTGCACGGCAGGGCTCTGATCTGAGCCCTGAAGGAACTGGTCGAGCATCTGAAGCACCTGCTGCTTCTGTTCGAGTGCCTGAAACAATTCCCGCATCTTTTCGCGAGTCAGATGAAGGTCGAGGCCAACCAGATAAGCAGCGCCGTCGAGAAAGACGCGAGGTCCCTCAGAGCCCTCAAACAAGCCTTGTGCATAGAAGATTTCAATACGCTTGAGCAGAGAGTGATATTGATTGCGTTCATCCTGCAGTCGTTCGGTTAATGCACGCCGAGCATCGGCCAGCGTCCAGCCGGCAAACTCCTGATTGATGTAGTTGCGCATTTCGGTGAGGTCTTCCGGGCGCAAATCTTGGTAGACGCTGACAACCTGATTGCGAACGGCACGATCAGAGGTGATGACCACCATCAGGTATTGCCTTGCAGCAAGAGGGAGTAGCTCCACCTGGTGCAATAGCTGGGAGGCTGGGGGCACTGAGGCAGTAATGCCGACATTGCGA
>CANGVB010000488.1 GCA_947456995.1 Bryobacteraceae bacterium
ATTACGACCAACACCGACGGTGCCGGCTCCTACAACTTTCTGAATCAGCGCATCGGTAGCTACCGTGTTAGCGCTGCCATTCAAGGCTTTAAGGCTGCCACATCTTCTGCCTTCACTCTCACCGTCAATGCCCGTCAGCGTGTCGACCTTTCGCTTCAGGTCGGCGACGTAACCCAACAGATCGAAGTCACCGCAGCCGCCGCCGCACTTGAGACTGATTCAAGCGACCGTGGCCAGGTCATCACCAAAGCCGCCATCGTCAACCTGCCCCTCAATGGCCGCTCCTATGCTGACCTTGCACTACTCGCCCCTGGCGTCCGCAGATCTACCATCACCAACCGTGATGCATCTTTCAACGTAAACGGCCTCCGGAGCGCTCTCAATAACTTCATGGTGGACGGCGTCGACAACAATGCCTACGGCACCTCCAATCAGGGCTTCTCCAATCAGGTAGTCCAACTGAGCCCCGATGCAGTAGAAGAGTTCAAAGTTCAGACCAATAACTTCTCAGCAGAATACGGCCGCGCCGGTGGCGCCGTCATCAACGCCAGCGTCCGCGGCGGCACCAACCAGTTCCATGGTGCGGCCTGGGAATTTCTACGCAACACCAAGCTCAATGCCGTTGGCTTCTTCAAGCCATCTACAGGCGTTAAGCCCATTCTGATTCAGAATCAGTTTGGCGGCGCAGTAGGCGGTCCGATCAAGAAAGACAAGATGTTTTTCTTTGCAGACTACGAAGGCTTTCGCCGCGTAGAGCGCACTCTCCAGTTCGCCACTCTCCCCACTCCGGAGCAGCGCGCTGGCAACATGGGCGTTGCCGTTACCAATCCAGTTTCAGGCGTCGCCTATCCCAACGGCGTGATCCCCTCCTCGGCCATCACCCCCTTTGCGGCCAAGGTGCTTGGAGACCTACCCGCACCCACCCGCGCCACTGCCCTCGGCGTGCTGCCCTCCAACAACTACGATCGTCTCGTGCCGATCCCCTGGCAGGACGACAAGGGCGACGTCAAGTACGATCACTACCTGTCATCCAAACTCACGGCATTTGTCCGCTACAGCCATCGCTTGCAGAACCGCGTTGAGAATCACGTGATCCCGGGCAACTCTGGCGGCGACGCCAACGGCAATGTGCGCATCCTCAACCAGGCGATTGCTACCGGCTTCAATTACACACTCTCGTCCACCTCTCTGATCGACTTCCGCTTTGGGGTCACCAAGTTTGAAGGTGGCAAATTTGCGCTTGGTAGTGAGCGCCCCTTTATGCTCGCCGGCTACGGCATCTCTGGTCTTCCGGAATCGCCCATCATCGGCGGTGGCCTCACTACGCAGTCCATTGGGGGCTTCACCACGATGGGTCGTCAGAGCTCGAACCCACAGTTTCAGAACCCCTTCACCTACAATCCGAAGGTGAACTACTCGAAGGTTCTCGGCAAGCACAGCTTCAAGTCTGGCTATGAATATCAGACCATCAACACCGATATCTTCGACTTCAACCCACAGTACGGCCAGGACAATTACGGTGGGCAGTTCTCACGCCCAGCAGGCGCAGCCGCATCGAATTTGTTCAACTTCCCGGACTTCCTCACCGGGGCACGCTCTGCCTACAATCTCAACAATGAGGTTGTGCTCAACTACCGCCAGCGCATGCACTTTGCCTACCTTCAGGATGACTGGAAGTTCAGCAAGAAGCTCACCCTGAACCTGGGCGTCCGCTACGAATTCGCCACCCCGCAATGGGAAGCGCAGAATCGCCTCGGCAATTACAACCCTGTCACCAACACTCTGGTCCAGGCCAAGAGCGGCAGCCTCTACGATCGCTCGCTGGTGAATCCCGATTTCAACAACTGGGCCCCCCGCATTGGTTTCGCTTATCAGGCCAATTCTAAGACAGTTGTCCGTTCCGGCTACGGTATCAGCTACGTGCACTTCAACCGTCTCGGCGGAGAGAATCTGCTGGGCTACAACGGCCCCAGCGTGCTGAGCGTTACGATCAACCAGAGCCCCGGCCAGGGTTTCTGCTCAGGCAACAACTTCGTCAACTGCTTCCGCACCACGCAGTCGGGTTACCCCACCGGCCTTACCGACCCCTCGCGATTCTCCACTCTCACCACTCGCACCAACTACACCCCAGCCGACTATCGGACGAGCTACGTCCAGAGCTGGCACCTCACCACACAGCGTGAGATTGGTCTTGGCCTGGTTGTGGATCTTGCCTATGTCGGCAACCGCTCCAATGGCCTGATGATCCTCGGAGACTTCAATCAGGCTGCACCCAACGTGCCCGGCGGCAACCTGAACGTTCTCCAGCGCCGTCCCATCTCTGGCTTCGATTCGATCCAGATTTCTTATGGCGGCGGCTTTGCAACCTACCACTCCTTCCAGGCCAAGCTTGAGAAGCGCTACGCCAATGGCTTCTACTTCCTGAACAGCTTCACGTACTCCAAGGCCATCGACAACGCTGGTGGCCACCTGGAAACCGCTAACGGCGATAACTCCCGCGTGAACCTGCGCAACCTCGCTGCAGACAAAGCACGGGGCAGCTACAACCAGCCCTACAACAACACAACGAGCTTTGTCTGGGAACTTCCCTACGGCAAGGGCCGCCGCTTTGGCTCGAGTGTCAACGGTGCTGTTGATGCCATCCTCGGCGGATGGCGTCTCACCGGCATCCACACAGTGGCTGCCGGTCTGCCGATCAACTTCTCCTACAACCCCGCAACCGGTGCTCAGGTGGCTACTAACGTGTCGCCCACTTACCGGCCCAATTATCTTGGCGGCGACATCTACTCCTCAGAGAAGAGCCCCAACAACTACTTCAATCGTGCCGCCTTTGGCCTTCCGATCGCCTCACAGCCCTTCGGCAGCATGGGTCGCAACACGGGCGTCGGCCCTGGCCTCTACAACTTCGATGGCGGCGCTCACAAAGAGTTTGCCTTCACCGAGCGTATTCGTCTTCAGTTCCGCGGTGAGTTCTTCAACTTGTTTAACAAGACGAATTTCGGCTCACCCAATGCCAACTTCTCTAATGGCAACTTTGGCACAATCACGGGTCTTGCTTCACCGGCTCGTCAGATCCAGTTTGCTTTGAAGCTGGTTTTCTAAAGCAACCCAAACGCAACGCCCCCGCCTTTACCAAGGGCGGGGGCTTTTCTATTTCGAAAAGGGGCAATCGTTTGGCCGAAGAAGACCAGGGCAAACAAAAACATCCAGCGAGTCTAGCAATTTAGACGTGCTGATCAAAGAGAATCTGGTTGCCGTCCGGGTCCATCAGGGTAAAGCTTGCCGGCCCGCTCTTGGTCTCGTCGGCCTCGGTGTCCAGCTTCACCCCTTGCGCCTTCAGCTTCTTCTGAATCTCCCGCACATCGGTGAACGAATCCAGCTTCTTTGTGTGCTGATCCCAGCCAGGATTGAAGGTAAGAATGTTCTTCTCAAACATCCCCTGGAAGAGGCCGATCACGTGTTCGCCATTGCGCATTACCTGCCAGTTTTTGCCGTTCCCGCTGGTCGATTTGAAGCCCAGCTTTTCATAGAACGCCCTTGAAACCTTTAGGTCTTTGACGGCCAGACTTAGCGAGAAGGCCCCAATCTTCATTTCTTCCGTTTGTGCCGCAGCTGCTGCCGCAACGCTCGCAATCATGTCTCTGCGTTTCATAAGGCCAGAGTTTAACAACAAGCGATTCCATATCCAAGCACCCCGCTTCTCAACATGTAAATTAGAGACGATGAATGCCATCTTCAAGAAGTTGAACTTCAAGGGCCAGTCTGCCATCTACATTCTCAATGCACCAGTCTCATTTGAGCCTGCGATGGATGAAATGAAGGAAATAACCGAGATCCGCACGGA
>CANGVB010000489.1 GCA_947456995.1 Bryobacteraceae bacterium
AACCTGGAAGAAGCGAGCAAGGGCGTAGTGGCTAAGGGACCTTCACAGATCCCCTAAGATCTCGTCAGTAAGTCAATGAGAGTGGCTCTGGAGGCAATACTCCCGAGCCACTTTTTTGTTAGCGGTTAAAAAGCTTTCCCACCAAGCCCATGACGTCGTCTACGGCGCTGCCGTCCTTGTCGAAGTCGAGCATGCCGGCGATGCCTTCGAGGGGGCTTGCCGACGTTTGGGTTTGCTTGGACATCGCGCCCATGGCAAGGGATGCGACCACAGGAAGCATTTGCTTGATCAGAACATCGCTGAGGCCGGTATTGCCGGCAACTTGTGAAGCCAGTGCGCGGCTGGCGTCTTTGCTGCCCAAGAGGTGGCCGAGGATGCCGTTGCCGTCGGCGATGGTTTCAGGCTGAGAGAGGGTGGAGGGGTCGTCGATGTATTGCGAGTGGCGGCCGCTGGAAAGTGCGCCGAGCAGACCTTCGATGCCACTATTCTGTTGGGCTCCCTGGGCCAGGGCAGGAAGCAATTGACCGAGGACGGATTGGGCCTGATCGCCTGAGATGCCAAACTGATTGGCAAAAGTTTCAATATTTTGGCCACCGTTGGTAGCTTTGAGTACGTCCATTAGGTTCATGTGGCGAAGAATATCATGAAGGATAGCAGCCTGTAATGAAACTACTGTTAATTGACGACGATGAAGAACTGGCGCAATTGGTTGGAGCCTATTTGAATGGGCATGGGATCGCTGTAGAGGCTGTACCGGATGGAACTCAAGGACTTGCGCGGGCAATCGCGGGGGGGCATGATTTGGTGCTACTGGACGGGATGTTGCCGGGACTAGACGGCCTTGAGGTGCTGCGGCAGTTGAGGAGAAGGTCGAGCGTTGCGGTAATCATGCTGACGGCTCGTGGGGCACCCCATGACCGCATTGCCGGGCTGGATACGGGGGCTGATGACTATCTGGCCAAGCCGTTTACGCCAGACGAGTTGCTGGCCCGAATTCGGGCTGTCTTGAGGCGGATGCAGCCGGTGGGTGCCAACAAGGTTGAAGTGCTGAGTGTGGGCGGGATTAAACTCGATTCCGGGCAGAGAGAGGCCTGGCTCAACGAGAAGCCCTGCCAATTGACCAGCTTGCAATTTGAGATTCTGGAGTACTTGATGAGGCATGCCGGGCGGGGGGTCTCGCGGGATGAGTTGACGGCAATCTTGCATCAGCGGGATTCGACGCCTTTCGAGCGGTGGCTGGATGTGCATATCAGCCAGATGCGCAAGAAGATCGAGGCCGATGGAGTGGTGCGGATTCATACGATCCGGGGGGTGGGATATATGTTTTCAGCGCCACAGAGTGAGGGGCAATGAGAAGCCTTTACGTCAAGCTGAGCTTATGGTCTCTGGCAACTCTGATCTTTTGTGTTGCGGTGTTTATCATTACGGCCACTTCGCTAAACCGGAACCTGACCAGTCGTGGTGGGCCGATGGAGAAGACATTTGACCAGCAGGCGGCGCTCGCGCATGAGGCGTATGAGCGTGGTGGGAAGGAAGAGCTGCGAGTACTGCTGGAGCAACTGAAGCGATTTTTTCCGGAAGCTCACTGGATGGAGGATCGTGAAGGCCGTGACCTGATAACCGGGGAAAAACATCCTGAAGTATTTGGCAAGTTCCGATTGATGCGCGAATCGAGAGATGGGAAATATCAATACGTAACGGAGCTGGATCCGCCTATCAATACGCAAACTTCCCTGCCCTACTTTGCCGCTGTGCTTGTTGCGATTGCGGTGTTGAGCTACGCGCTGTTTCGCTATCTTGTGCGGCCTCTGCATGAGTTGGCAGAGGCAGTAGAGCGGTTTGGACAGGGAGATCTTTCGGCCCGGGTGGCGGTGAAGCGGAGCGATGAGTTTGGGGAGGTGGCCCAGCAGTTCAACAGCATGGCGGAACAGATCGAATCGCTACTTGAGGATGTAAGTCATGAGTTGCAGTCGCCACTGGCGCGAATGCAGTTTGCGCTTGAGATTCCAAATCGCGAGATGGCGACGGCGAAGGTGCGTAAGGAGATCGAGCGTCTCTCCACGCTGGTATCGCACCTGCTCGAGGTGACACGGGCACAATCGCGGGAGAAGACGAAAGTTGACTTAAGCCGGCTGGCCAGTGAGGTGGTTGCGGACTGCAGAATAGAAGCCCAGGCAAAGGAATGTCAATTGGAATGGGAGACAGTCGGAACAGTGGAAGTGATGGGGGATGCCGAGTTGTTGAGACGTTGCGTAGAAAACGTTTTACGCAATGCGATTCGTTATGCACCAAGTGGCACAAGTGTTAGAGCAAGTTTGCAGGAGGGGATGGGGAAAGCCGTGCTGATTGTTCGCGATCAGGGCCCTGGAGTACCTGAGGATATGCTGGAGCGGATCTTTCAGCCCTTTGTGCGTGTGGACTCGAGCAGGACTACAGCGACTGGTGGCGTGGGGTTGGGGCTGGCTATCGTGAAGCGCGCGGTGGGGCTGCATCGGGGCGAAGTTAGGGCCGAGAATGCAGCGCCGGGGCTGCGGGTGCGAGTGGAATTGCCGCTGGACTAGAAGATAAAGCTAAGGCCACCGCGGACTTGTTTTGGAGTGGGGATGAGCCACATGGTGCGACCGGTTGGGGTGACTACTGGCACATAGCCCTGAGCGAGCATGTTGCGCATTTCGGCGTTGAGTTCAAGACGGCCAGGAAGGCCGAGGAAGCCGGGGATGGGCTGACGGATCCCGATGTTCAGGCCCGTTTCGGCCAAGCCCTGGGTGGTTAAAGAAGTGTGGAAGGGGGTGAGGGCGCGATAGTCGGTCCAGAGATAGCTGCCGTAGAGGCGGGTACCGATTGCGGGGAGTGCTCCGCTGAGCTTCATGCTGGCGAAGCTCTTCTGGCTGCGGTGGATACCGGAGCGGATGGCTGCGGCCTCGTCGCTCGGAGCAGCTAGAGTATTGAGCTGGCGCTGATCAGTACGAAGGATGCCGCCGAGGCCGTAGCCTGTCGAGAGCTTCCATTTGCCGGGGAGATTCTGGGTCCAGCCGGCCATGAAGCCGGTGCGGTAGTAGCCACCGATGTTGAAGATGCTGGCATTGGTAGCGAGGTCTGGGACAAGGTCCTGCCCGAGCATGTCTTCGGGCGCGCCGATGGTGGCGATGCCTGCGTTGGAAACGCCTTCACGGTAAGTAGAAGCGAAGACTTCGCCGATACCGAATTTCTTGTTATAGCCGAGTTCGAAGTTCTCCACGCGCTGGGCCTGGGTTGTGCCGTTGCGACGGGTGATGCGAGGAAAGAGAGCAAGCCCGGAGAGCTGGCGCTGCATGTCGGCCTCTTCGCCTTTGCCGGCGATCAGGAGGTCAACAGGAGCGAAACCACTGGAGAAGGCGGCCTTGACCGTGCCGAGTTGCTGCCCGTCCCAGGTGAGACGGGCGAAGGGGCTGAGGTAATTGAGCCGCTCAAAGAATTGAACGCTATCCATGGATGCGCCGTACTCGATGAGCATCGAGTCGTTGATCTGGAAGCGGTCTGAGAAGGTAGCGCTGACGGTGCGGAGGAGCGGCGCACCGGTATTGGTAGCTGAGATGCCCTGCCCCGCACGGATTGGCAGGTAGAGTTGACGCATGGTGAGGCTGACCTGAGGGTTGGGGACATCAAAACCAACAGGCGCGTTTACGCTGCGCTGGTAGGTGGTGCGGAATCCAGCAGTGGGGATACCGCTAGCAAGACCATAGCCGAGGTTGCCTGAGAATTGAACCTGGCTTCTGCCCATAAATGAGGTGCCTACCGCGAAGGAGGTGCCAAGGTCTGTTTGGGATCCCAGGGAAAAGTTGGCGGGGGCATCGCCGCTGG
>CANGVB010000490.1 GCA_947456995.1 Bryobacteraceae bacterium
ATATCAACCTTGCTTCGCAGAAGAACCACCTTGCGCTTTACATCATGGGGCTCTACATCGACGCAGACCACTCGAACTGGTTCGTAGAAGCCTGGGAGAAAACTGGAAAAAAACTGGACAAGGGGAAGGCATGCATCCGCTTCAAGAAGCTGGAGGATTTGGCTCTGGACGTAATCGGCCAAACCGTCAAACGTACACCTCTAAAGAAGTATCTTGCCCAGTACGAGCAGACGCTCACAGCGCGGAAGCCTGCGGCGAAAAAAGCAGCTAAGAAAGCAGCCAAGAAAACCAAAGCCAGTTGAGCCAGGGTTCTATTTGGAAGGGATCGCTTCCTTCTCCACTACTCGTTTGCGCGCTCAGCGGCCCGCTGCAAAGAAGTCTCAAGTTGCTCCTTCGAAAGGGTAGTTGAAATAAAGAGTTCCTGGCGAGCTCCGTCGCTCAGTGCGATCGCCTTAAAGCCGTTCATAGTTGGGACGGTGATGCGGACACTCACTTTCCCTTTTGCGTCCCGAACCTGAGCGATTCGTCCTGGCACGATGCTCCGAATCTCGGGATTGTCCTCGAGAAGCCGGCCAAGCATACGTCTGACTCCATCAACGATTGCGTGTTCGATCTTCAGGCGGTCATTTGTGGAGCGAAGTCTCATGCTAGTTCTAAGATTAAGCCGTAAGCCGCTATGACCAAAATTAATCTTGCCGAAAAACTGGGTGAGTTCACCGAACACTGGTCTCCGAAAATTGTTGCTGAACTGAATGGTCAGCACCTGAAGCTAGTCAAGTTTCAGGGTGAGTTTGTCTGGCACCACCACCCCAACGAGGACGAGCTTTTTCTTGTGATTGAGGGAGAGTTCGCGATGGAGTACAAAAATGAGCAAGGAGAAATCCAGTCCATTCTTCTCGGGAAAGGTGAGTTTCTCAATGTCCCTAAAGGTACTGAACACCGTCCAGTTGCCGTGAATGAGGTGAGTGTTCTACTGTTTGAGCCCGCAGGAACACTCAATACCGGGACGGCATCAGAGAGCACCTTTACCGTTCCTGACCCAGCCCGGATCTGACGAGCGATCGCCTCTACTTCAACCGTTTGCGGAAGAACAAATCGAGGCCGAAGATTCCGTTTTCGTCACGGACAGCCACAACGCTCCAAGCTTTTGAAATGTCCCAGTCAATTCGCACGATCTGCTGCTGAGTGCGATTGAGATTGGTGATGTAGGTCAGGGTGACGTCCCTGCTTACCTGTTGCTCCAGCGTCAAACGAGCTTGCGGTACGTTATCGATGCCTGTGAGTTGAGGATCAATTCTCACTCGTGAAATTCCAAAGAAGCGCTGCAGTCTTCCATTGATTCCTGCGGTTACAGCTGCACCGAGAACGACGCTGGAATCATTCCCAAACATCCCCTGGTTTTGGCCTACTGGGGTCTGCGCAATTGAGCTGGAAGCTCCCGGATTGCGGCCGACTGTAAGCAATGCAAGAATCTCGCTGGACTGGAGTGGTGGATCGCTCCGATAGGACATGTTCAACTTGTTGGCTGGCCCTGAGAAGTTCATCGAAATCACCACACCGCGTACTCGTGTTTCCAGGTCCATCCCAATCACTGGTTCAATACGAAGTGGATTGTTGAAGTTCACTTCTGCCCGGCTGATCTGGTAGCGAGACCCGAAGAAATCGATCTCGCCTTGTGTCGCTGCAATCCGGCCGAGCACGATGGGCCGTTGCGGGGTTCCACGAAGCCTTAAGGCAATCTCACCTTTGACATCTTTGGTGAAGGCCGTCGAAAATTCGACGTTTTGAGCTGCTTCAATACGAACATCAAACTGCATGTTGCGCAAAAATTCGTTCTCGATTGGGGTCGTATTCTCGCCGATGCCGCCAGATCCAGATAGAAGTTGTGCGGTGTCAATTTGCCCGATACTGCTTCTCAATATTGATACGTTGCCTGTGAGGATGCTTTGTGCTGTTGTGCCGGTAAGGGCAAGAGATGCATTCGCGCTGGTGGAGACGCCTTCGGGATAACGGAGCCGAACCTGGGTGGCCTGTGCCTGTAGACGATAGCTTAGGGTTTTTCCGAAGCCCACAAACCCAGTCAATTGGAGCTCGCCACCCCCTGCTTGAGCCTGAAGAGCTTCGATAGTGGCTCTATTCTTGTCGAAGAGAATGGTGCCATTCACCTTGTCCAGGCCGGTGATCACATCACGCAGATAAAAAGACGCATTTTGAAAAGCAAGTCTCCCGTTCAATTGAGGATCATCCGTCGTTCCCTGGATATTGGTGTCGAGAGTAGCTACGCCTTTGGTTAGAAGATCCGGCCGAAGCGTTGAAAGCACTGCCAGATTAATCGCTCCCTTCACCTGACCTGTCAGCCCTCTAGTGCTTAATCGATAAATGAGTGATGCGGTAAGGTTGGTGTCCTTTGCTAACAAACGGACATCGCGTGTTGAAATCAGGCCTTGTTTAAATTCGAAGACGATCGGATTCTGATTTCTCAGCACCACGTCTGCCACAGTGGGCATGGTCTCTTTGACGTAGTCTTTGTTTGGTGCAAGCTGTATTTGCGGGATGGTTAACTGGCCATCCCAGCCTTGAGGGTCCAGCAGCGGACCCTTGAAGAACAAGCTGGCTTCGGCGCCGCCTTCATATGGCAGTGGGCCAGGTAGCAGTTCTTCACTGAAGAGCTGGGCGATGGTGGGGAAGTCGAGCCTGGGTAACTGGAGCCGAAGCTCCGTATTCAGGCGAGTGCCAAACTGAATTGTTGCGTCACCCCGAACAGGCAATTTGCCGACGCTACCGAGGGCTGTGAGTGAAGCGCGTTGCCCTGTGGTGCGTGAAGTGAATTCCAACTGCCCTACGGGCCGGCCAAAGCGGGTGATGTTTGCGAGGGAGAGCTTGCCATCGAGCTTGGAAGCAGCAACGCCTTCTGGAGACCACGTGAAATCAATCTGTGAGTCGGTAGTCAACTGAGCATTTACCGCAAGGTCTAATTGCCTATATTGCGGGATAGACATCAATGGCAGCGCTTCTACTTTGAGGGCAGCGCTACCGGACCCGATCTTCCAGTCGTTGCCGCCTGACTTCAAGTTCAAGATGCCCCGCATTGGTTGCCGGCCGAGGCGGGCTTCCCATTCGCCAACCTTCAGTTCACGCCGTGAACCGGAGAAGGCGGCAGATATCTGTTGAAGCCGGAAGTTCCGTACGGTGATCTCTGGCGATCTCAAGTTGCCGTCGGCGACCGGTTCAGACCAGGTGCCACGAAGGGCCAGCGTGCCGGCGGCAGAGCCCGCCAATGGCTCGGACAAACCCAATTTTCCAAGATTTGCGACTTGCCAGTCGAGCTTGCCGCTCAAAAGACTTTCCGGTTCCAGCCGTCCGGCCTCGAGTACAAGACGAAGATTTCCTTTGAGGCTGGAATCGTAAGCTTCAACGTCCAACTGGTCGATGGAGAGTAACTCGTCACCGTAATCCACTCTGCCTTTTGCTTTGTCAATCTGCCGGCCACTGACAAGGAGGTGCTCCGCTGAGAGAGCCCCGCGGAACTTCGGCTTCTTCACTGTTCCTGTTAACTGTCCATTGATGGAGGCATTTCCCTGTTGAAGTCCGAGTGGGAATTGATCTTCACGCAAGCCAGCCAGTTCCAGCACTGGCAGCAATTCACGAAACTGTGTGGAACGAAATTCGAGTGCGATGCCTGTGCGAAGATCTCCGGCAAAGTTTATGCGGGAATGGGGAAGCGCAAGAAAGCTGTTTCTCACAAGGAGCCGGTTGCCTGCTTCTTCGTAAGTCATCGCGAGGAGGCCATCGAGTGGACTTGGCCCCGAGGTTGAAGTGATTTGAAGGTCTGCGCTCAAG
>CANGVB010000491.1 GCA_947456995.1 Bryobacteraceae bacterium
ATCCCAGTCTCAACCTCACGGATAGCAGTCAGATACTCATCCAGCTTCCGCTTGTCCAGCGAGCCCAGATTCTTCACCATCGCCTGCGTACTCTCACGAGTCAGATCAAGAATGCTGTTCTTGTATAAAGACCGCCGTGCCCGCGTCGCCTCATCAAGACTCGGGTCCATCGTTCCAAACAAACGCTCAAATACAGACCGTGGATTCACTTCCACCGCCATCGGCGTATCTGGATTCTTCCACGACAAAGTATTTGTATAAGCGCAACTCGAACCGGTGTCGCAATTCCCAATCATCCGCGAATCCTCGCACCCCAACTGCAAAGAAGCTACCCGCGTCTCGGCCGCAAACTGCTGCGCCGCAAGCTGGTCAAAGGTCGTCCCCGCATGAACATCCGCACCAGCCGTATACTTCGGAATCGCCCCCGACAAAAAGCTCCCGCTAGCCTTCGCATGAGCCCCACCCTTGGCCTTGTCCGACACCAGATTCGACAACCCCGAAACCAGCGTAATGTCCTCTCGATACTTCTCGAGCGGCTTCAAAATCCGGTTAAACTCAAGCCCCTCACCCTTGGGAGTCCAGTCCTTCATCGTCATGCCATTCGGCACATAAACAACAGCCAGCCGCCGCGCCTGCTTAGTGGTTCGAGGAGCCGCCAGCGCCGGCTGCATCGCATCGAGAAACGGCAACCCAATAGCCACACCAGCCCCGCGCAGCAACGTCCGCCGCGAAACACTCTTGCCAGTTACGAAATTCATGATGCATCTCCTGCCCGCCGCATCTGAAACGGCAAGCTCTTCACAATCTCTTCAATCAGCGCACTAAATCGATACTGCCCCGCAGGCACTTTGGCCGCAATGGCATTCACAGCAGGCTTATCGGCTCGTTCAAGGCCTCGACCCAATGCATAGGTCAACAACTTCTCCGTCAGGCCTTTCACATAAGCATCCTTGTCCAGTGCCAGCAAACCCTTCAGCTCGATCGGCCCGGCAAACTTACGATTTCCAGGAAGCGTGCCAGTAGGATCAATCGCAACCTTCCCATCCGCATCGCGCCATTTGCCAATCGCATCAAAGTTCTCAAGCCCAAACCCAAGCGGATCCATCCGCGCATGGCAACCCGCACAAGACGGATTCTTGCGATGCTCTTCCATTTGTTGCCGCAAACTCAAACTCCCATCACCCTTGCCCTCATCCAGCCCCGGCACAGCCGGAGGAGGAGGCGGCGGAGGCGCATGCAGCAAATTCTCAAGAATCCACTTGCCACGCAACACAGGCGAAGTCCGCGTCGAATAAGACGAGGTCGTCAACACACTAGCCTGCGCCAGAATCCCCCCACCACGCTTGGTACCGCTCATATCCACCCGGCGAAACTCATGCCCCACCACACCAGGCACTCCATAGAACCTTCCCAGACGCTCATTCAAATAAGAATGCTTCGCATCCAGCACATCCAGAACACTGCCATTCTGCCGGATCAGATTCTCAAGAAACAGCGTAGTCTCCTGCTTCATCGAATAACGCAAACTCTCATCAAAGTCAGGAAACTTCTCCACATCCGGCTTCATCACTTCCACGTTCTTGTACTGCAACCACTGCCCGGCAAAGTTCTCCACCAGCGCCCGCGCCTTCTCATCGCGCAACATCCGCGCCACCTGCGCCTTCAGCACCAGCGGCTGCCGCAAAGCCTTCTGCCCAGCCAGGCGCAACAGCGTCTCATCCGGCATGCTGCTCCACAAGAAGTAACTCAACCTCGAAGCCAGCTCATAATCACTCACAGGCGCATAGTTCTTGCCAGCAATCGCCGGCCGGTCCTGCTCCACACGAAACAGAAAATGAGGCGAAACCAGCACTCCCTGCAAAGCCGTAGCAACACCTTCCTTGAAACTGTCCCCAGACTTACGCGCCAGCGCATAAAGTCTCAAATAAGGAGCCACCTCCGCATCACTCACCGGGCGTCGATACGCTCGTCGAACAAAATTCCGCACAATCGTTCCCGCACAAGCATCCGTCTGCAACCCGCAAACAAAGATCCGCTGCGTACTCAAAACACTAGGCCCCATCGTCTGGGTAAACGGCCCACCCACATCAATCGATTCATAGCGGTTATCCACGCGAACCTCAGCACGGTCCGTCTTCAGCTTGGTGCCATACTTACGCAGCAGCTCAATATCCTTAGCAGTCAACTCACCCTTCGGTGACGAAAGCGTAGGAACATCCTGCGGGTTCGATGGCTTAGGCCCGCCATACTTCGGCGGCAACCCCTCATACAGATTCAGATAAGAAGCCGACACCAGATGCTCACCAGCCTTCACCTGCGTCCGCACCTCACAAATCCGGCCCTCAAGATCTTCCCCTTCCTCTGTCCAGCTCTTCACCAGCTTGCCGTCGATAAACAAAGCAGGCGTCACAGGGTCAGACCCCTGCGGCCTGTGCCCATTCAACACAAGGCGAAAACTATACTCCCCATCCACAGGGAAGCGATGCATGACATGAGCCGCATGATGCGTACTCAATCCCGTCTTGTCGTAGTTGAAAAGATCTTTGGGCAATACCGGAATACGAACCGCCGCCGGATAATGCACCCCAGCCGGCTTCATCTTCTCCGGCCCAAACACAGCCGTCCTCACCGCCCGCTCCGCCGCATACAAATACTTCTCCAGCAGCACAGGCGAAAGACTCAAGGCATCAGCAATATTGTCAAACCCGTATGCCGCCTCATCGTTAGGAAAACTCTCAGCCGGCTGAATATCCACACCCAGCAAGTCCCGCAGCGTATTCGTGTACTCCGCTTTGTTCAGCCTGCGTGCCGTCACCTTACCGGGATCAGGCTTAGCCGTCCGGTCCTGCCGTGCAAACTCAGTTTCCAGATACTTGGTAACCAGATCTCGATCCCCGGCAGCAGGCCGTGGCAGCGGCGCAGGAGGCATCTCCCCGCTCTTGATCTTCGATACCACCCGCTCCCAAACTTCGCGATGCTCGTCGAAATCGGCTTCCTGCTTCATCGAAGCCAAATCCACATCCCCCGATGGATTCGCCTTGTTATGGCACCCGTAACAATTCTTCTTCGCAAATCCAAACACCGGGTTCGACGTCTGGGCCAACCCAATCCCAGCGGCAAATCCCAACGCTATCAAAATCTTAGACACGATTATGAAACAATTCTAACCGACTTGACACAGGCCTGTCCAAGGTAAGAGACTGCCTAATCAATGGCTAAATTATTCCTCTTCGCCGCCCTGCTCGCGACGACCCTGTCCGCAGAAGAACCACACTTCAACATCCCCCTCTGGCCTGCCGGCAAAGTCCCCCTCGCCGTCGGCACCGCGCCCCTCGACGCGCCCTTCCTCACAGCCTTCCTTCCACCCAAAGAAAAGCGCAACGGCTCTGCCGTCATCATCGCCCCCGGCGGCTCCAACATCATGCTCATGTACGGCGTTGAAGGCATCGAACTCGCCGAGCGCTTCAACGATTGGGGCACCGCCGCCTTCGTCCTCACCTATCGCCTCGAGCCCAAATACCACAACGACGCCCGCACCCTCGACGGCAACCGCGCCATCCGTCTCCTCAAGTCCCGTGCCAAAGAATTCGGTATCGATCCAGACCGCATCCTCTTCTCGGGCTACTCCGCCGGCTCCTCCATGGGCCGCAACGTCATCGCCGCCTCAGGCCCCGGCGATCCCAACGCCCCAGACCCCATCGACCGTCTCGACTCCAAAGCCCACTCCCTCGTCATGGTCTACAGCGCTGGCAACACATCCCCCAACGAAGCCTTCAAAACGTTCCCGCCCACCTTCCTGTTAGCCGCCGCCTGGGACCGCGGTGCCGCCAACGGCTCC
>CANGVB010000492.1 GCA_947456995.1 Bryobacteraceae bacterium
CCTATTATGAAAAGGCGGAGTGGGATTTGGGAGTGAGCGGCAAGGCTGGGGCAAATCCTTTTGAAGGACCAAGAGGGAAGGACTATCCGATGCCTCCTTTACCGTTCAACAAGGAGGCCAGCATTTTGGCTCCGGCTGGCCGGAAGATTGGGATGCATCCTTTTCCGATTCCTATGGCGATCAATTCCAAGCCGTATCAGGGACGTGGGGCTTGCATACAGTGTCCTCACTGCGTAGGATTTCGCTGCGAGGTAGACGCTAAAAGCTCTACAGCGGTGACGGTGATCCCGCGGGCCGTGGCTACTGGGCATTGCGAACTTCGCACGGAATGTGTGGTGAAAACAGTGCTCACCGATTCCAAGGGGCAGGCTCGGGGTGTTGCGTATTTTGATCGAACGGGCAAGCTGGTAGAGCAGATGGCGAAGGTAGTGGTTGTAGCGGCGAGTGCTACCGAGACAGCGCGACTCCTTTTGAACTCCAAAACACAATTGCATCCAAATGGTTTGGGAAATCGTTATGACTGGGTAGGCAGGAATTTACAGGGCCATGCCTACACAGGAGCCTTTGGGCTGTTTGAGGGCGAGGTTTGGGATGGAGTTGGGCCGGCAGCCAGGATTGCGGCTTGTGACTTCAATCATGGCAATGAAGGTGTGGTTGGCGGATCGATGCTGGCTAATGAATTCATTCGTATGCCCTACCTGTTTGCACGGAGTGTAAGACCTCCGGGTGCGCCGCGATGGGGCAAAGCGCATAAGGATTGGCAGCGATCCTGGTACAAGAGATCGATGGGTGTGAAGGGGCCGGTGCAGGAAGTTCCACGATGGGAGAACCGGGTTGAAATTGATCCAGTGCTTAAGGATCATTGGGGAATTCCTACTTTGCGAATCAGTGGTAAGAAGCATGAATCGGATCTGAAAACAGGGAAGTTTATTGCTACGAAAGCAGCTGAGTGGTTGCGGGCAGCCGGTGCGCTTGAGGTTTTTCTCACTACTCCAGGAAGTGGGGTATCCGGTGGTCAGCACCAGGCGGGAACAGCACGCATGGCGAAGGATTCGAAGCTCGGCGTGGTAGACCAGGATTGTCGTGTTTTTGGAGTTGAGAATCTGTATATTGCCGATGGAAGTGTTCATGTGACCAACGGCGGTTTTAACCCATCACTGACTCTGCAGGCTTTGGCGTACCGCACGAGTGAACGAATCCTTAAGGCTGGTCATGTTGCCAGACGGATTTAAGTTGTTTGCGACCAAACCGTAGTTGCTGCAATCTAATAGTAGGTACTTTATGCAAGTTGTCCGCGCCGCTGCCAGTCCAAGTCAACAAACACCGAGCCCGGCTGGATTCCGGTTACCTCAGGCACTGATCGAAAAGAATGCAGACCGGTTGTGCTGGATTTCCATCCTTTGCGGAGTCACGACGGTTGCCTTGCTCGCAATGGAGGGCTTGCTACAGCCCGAATTTGGGGTGGCATTTCAACTGGCGTCGATCCGATGGACCATCGCCGGAATACTTGGACTCACGCTGGGTTTCATCGCAATCCAACAGTTTGGGCTTGTGCGAAAAGAAGTGCTGCTGGATCTTGGAATTGTATTCCAGGTATCGATTGCGTTTTCCATCGCCATGTTTGAAACGACTTTCAATTGGAATCCGAATCTACCGGTTTTGGGCCATAGCGGTGTGGCGATCTGGCTTGCGCTTTGTGGATTGCTCTTGCCCAATGCGCCACTTAAATCTGCGCTTGCGGCAGTGCTAAGCGCACTGGCATGGCCTGCGGCTTATGGTCTGAATCTCTACCTGCACGGCTTCACTCCACTACCCTGGAATCGTCTGCTCATCTGGATCGGCCCCTTATTGCTGGTTGCCATTTGGATGTACGTCTTGAATGCTCGTATGTTTGCGATGCAATGGAAGCAACTGAAGGCAGAAGAGCTAGGAAGCTATCGATTGGATTACCTGATTGGCAAAGGTGGCATGGGTGAAGTGTGGCGGGCGCGCCATACGATGCTGGCCCGGGATGCGGCTGTGAAGTTAATTCGTGGCGATGTGCTGGCTGGCGCTACGGGCAGGCAAGAGACGATGATCCGCCAACGCTTTGAGCGTGAGGCTAGAGCCACTGCAAGCCTTAGAAGCCCGCACACGGTAGCCCTTTACGATTTTGGACGCACGGGCGACAACACCTTCTACTACGTCATGGAGTTGCTTGACGGTATTGATCTGCAGACGATGGTGGATCAGTACGGACCGATGCACGCAGGACGGGTCGCTAAGTTGATGCTGGGCATTGCTGCTTCTCTTAATGAAGCGCACAAGGCAGGGATGATTCATCGTGACATCAAACCGAAGAACCTTGTGCTGGCTAAGCTTGGGCTTGAGTATGACTTTGTGAAGGTTTTGGACTTCGGACTGGTGAAGTCAAAGCTGATGGCAGAAGAGTCTCAATTGCAGACGATGGAAGGCTCAGCAACGGGGACACCCGCGTACATGCCTCCTGAAATTGCAATGGGAAGCAAGACGGTGGATGGTAGGGCGGATCTTTACTCACTGGGCTGCGTTGCTTATTTTCTGCTTACCGGAAAACTTGTGTTCGACGAACCGACCCACACTTCGATGGCATTGGCGCATGTGCAGAAGGCACCCATACCTCCGAGTGAGTTGGGCTTCAGAGTGCCGGCGGGGCTGGAAGCGATTGTGATGCAGCTGTTGGCGAAAGATCCGAACGACCGTGTTTCGAGCGCAGAAGAACTGCACCGGCAAATTCGAAATCTAAAGGATCTTCCGAAATGGTGTGAAGATGCGGCCAAGGATTGGTGGAAGCATCACTTGCCGGAATCAGCGGCAAGGTCAAAGGCAAAGGTCGAAGATGAAATGCCGACTTCTGCCGTAGCGGCTATCCTTTAGCGATTATGTTTCTGGGGGAAAGTCCCCAGGGCGCAATCATTCCTGCGGTATTGGCTAGTGGCAGAACGCATTCCTTTAGATGAATGCCAAGTTCTGTGGACATGAAGGCTCTGCGAGCCTCAATTCTTTTCCAGGTTTTGGGGAAAGTTGCGGCGATTTCATTCCGCAACGATGCATCGGCGAGGGCGTATCCATCTTCCATACGCGTTGAGAAGTAGACTGGGTTGCCCGGAATGATATCGGACTGGAGAACCATGCCCGACCTGAGCTTGACCTTCGACGATGGATAGAAAGACGAACTGGGCCATTCGTCGTAACCGATGTGGTGGCCTGGATTAAGTTCCACATGAAAGAGATCGTGCGGGAGCTGAGCGAGGGTTTGATCGTGGATCTGGCCGCAATCGGCACCAAGATCGAGGGACTCGAGCCAACTGGCTACTGCAAGGAAGTATGGGCCGGCGAAGACCTCGAGATAATCCTGAGCCGGGGCGGGGAGATCGCGTTTGTCGCGGGCGATCCAGTTGGCCCGGCAAACATTGGAACCCCAATAGGCGACGTTGGCAGACCAGGTGTGGCCAACTTCGATTAGATTCCCGGACGCGCTGGCGAGGCTGATGCGGTTTGGGCCAGTCTTGCAGGTCATGTGGCAACTCAGCGGAGTACCGTCGTATTGTACGGCTTCGGCCATGAGTTGATGGTCTGTAATCCCGGGGCGCAGGGCAAAATGCATACGACGGATCGCTTCGGAGGCTTTGACGTTGTTGATCTCAAAGATGGCAATGTCGGCGGCGGAGAGTGTGGAGCGGAGGCCGGTATCAGAATCTACGAGCCAGCCGGATTGATTCGTGCAGTTCTGCCAGCCGGCAATTTCGCGAGCCGAGTCTACGATGTAGGAAGGGATGTCGCTCTGTGTTGGACTGGTGTAGGTTTTGGAGC
>CANGVB010000493.1 GCA_947456995.1 Bryobacteraceae bacterium
CATAACGGGTATCCAAAACAGGCGGGGACTTCACTGTTTGATGACCCGGTGTTTGAGGGGGAGTTGCCGGAGGGAATCGATTGCCAAAGGTGCCATGGGCCGGGGCGGGAACATGCTTCTTCTATGGGACGGGGGAAGATCTTTAACCCGAAGAAGGTTTCGGCGGAACGGAAGATGGAGGTTTGTATGCAGTGCCATCTGGAGACTACGAGTTATTCGCTGCCGAATTCGATTGTGAAGTTTGAGCGGGGGATTTTCAGCTACGACCCGCGTGAGGCGCTGGGGGATTTCATTACGCATTTTGATCATGCCAAGGGGACCGGGCATGAGGAGAAGTTTGAGATTGCGGGGTCTGCTTACCGGTTGCGGCAGTCGAAGTGTTTCCGGTTGAGTGACGAGAAGCTGACTTGTACGACTTGCCATAATCCGCATCAGAAGACGACGGTTGCCGCTATTGATGCGGCTTGTAGCTCTTGCCATTCTGCTGTGGTTGGGTCGGCTAAGCATGTGGCGAAGGCCGAGTGTGCGAGTTGCCATATGCCGAAGCGGCGGACTGAGGATGTAGTGCATGTGGCGGTGACCGATCACAAGATTCAGAAGCCGGTGGCGGGTAAGGATTTGCTGGCGGCTCGGGAGGAGCGGCATGAGGTGATGGGTGGCGGGTCTTATCAGGGTGAGGTGGTTCGGTATTATCCGCGTGAGGGGGATGGCGATTTGTACCCGGCACTCGCGCAGGTGATGCATCAGAGTAATTTGAAGGCTGGGGTGGTGCGGCTTGAGGCTGCGCTGCAGAAGGAGCAGCCGAAGCATCCGGCTTATTATTTGCAGATGGCGCAGGCGTTGCATGCGAGTGGGGAGGCGGCGAAGGCTTTGCCTTATTACACGAAGGCGTTGGAGATCGACCCGAAGTATTTGCCGGCGTTGCGGAGCCTTGGAGCGTCGCAAGTGCGGGCTGGTGATTTGGCGGCGGCGCGGGTGACGCTTGAGAAAGCTACGTCGCTGTATCCGAAGGATGCGCTTTCGTGGCTGGAACTGGCTAGGGCTTCTCGTGGGGAGGAGGCGGCTAAAGCCGTGCGGAAGGCGATTGCGGCGGAGCCGGAGTTGGTTGAGGCCCATAAGATGCTGGGGATGATCTTGATGGAGTCGGGGGATCGGGCTGGGGCGGAGTCGGCTTTTGTGGCGGCGTTGCGGGAGCAGCCGGATGAGGCGGAAGTAAGGAGTAATCTTGGGAATTTGCTCGCGGGTAAGGGGGATTTAGCTGGGGCTGAGAAGCAGTTTTTGGCGGCGATTCGGGTTGCGCCGGGGCTGCGAGCGGGGCGGTTTAACTTCGCTGTGTTTCTGGCGGGGCAGAAGAGGTTTGGGGAGGCGGTGCCTCATGCGCTGGAGGTGGTGAAGATGGCGCCGAAGGATTTGGAGGCGCTGGATTTGCTTGGGAATTTGTATATGGCGGGGCGGGATTTTCGGGCGGCGGCGGGGCAGTATCGCGCTTCGCTGGCGGTGAATCCGGCTTATGGGCGGGCGCTGCTGGGATTGGGGACGGCGCTTGGGGCGATGAATGATTTTGCTGGGGCAAGGAAGTATTTGTCGATGGCGGCGAATGGGTTGGATGCGGGGGTGAGGGCGGAGGCGTCGGAGTTGTTGGGGAGCTTGCCTCGGTGAGGTGGTTGGTGGTGAAACAAGCTTCGGGGTTTTAACTTAGACCGGTTAGGGCCCCAGACATATACCATCCTATGCCTGCCATTGGTACCAGTACGGCTAAGTGATTGATCTCAAAAGGCGTTGTAACAAAGATTCCCTCTAGTAAATGTCTCCAGAATCCCTATACTTAAGATAGAGCTTCGGCTTCAAATCAAAACTTAAAAGTTAACAATGTCGATTACCCTCCAACTCGCCCCTAAAAAACCCATGAGGCTGGCACGCGTTTTGCTAGCCGACGATGACCCTACCGCCCGACTGACGCTGCAAACCGTTCTTGAGGCTGGTGGTTATAAAGTAGACTCTGCTGCCAGTGCGGCGGAGGCCATGCAGAAGCTGGATGCCCAAGAATATTCTCTCGTTCTGACAGGACGGGATATGGGAGCTCCGGATGCTGGCCGCCGTATTGTAGAACACGCCAAAACGATGGATTATCGCCCGGCAACCGCTTTTTTCAACACCGAGAGTGACGAAGTTGCGGGATCGAATGTGGACCGGAAGCCGGTTTTGGTGGCTCCTGAAGATATCCCTGAGTTGCTGGGAATGGTTGCTGATCTGATCAGCCGCCGGGCCAGCATGCAGGTGCGCCGCGAGATGCGGATCGCCGGCTAGTTTTTCTGGATGCCGATGGCTTCCAAAGCGAAGGTGGCCTCGTTAGAACCGACACCTTCGATCACAGCAATTGAACCTAAACGATTCTCAAGGCTACGGCTCACGCCGTAGCCTTTTCGTTCGATCAGGGTGGCGTTGTTCGATTCGAGGAGTTTGGTGAGACGGGTCTGGACGAGTTGGATGGCCTGTTCGTCGGTGCCGAATCCGATGATGGAGCCTGTGAGTACCAGACGGTCTGGATCGCCCATTGTGCGTCTGGTGGCGGCTTCGCAGCGGGCGAGACCACTGCCAGTGGCTCGCTGGGCCTGGAGGAGAGTGCGGGCGGCGCTCGGGAACTTGGTGGCCATGGCGCGTTCGAGATTGGCGGGATTGTCGAGGCTTGAGACAAAACAGGTGACGGCGAGGACTTCGCCCTTGAGACCGTTCAAGGATTCTTCGAGGATCGGCTGGACGGCGTTGACGTCGCCGGATTCGGCGAGGGGTTTGGTGATTTGAGTGGCGAGGAGCCAGGCTACGCCGTTCATGTTGACCGGTTTGCGATCTTCGGCGATGGCTTCGATCTGGACTTGAGCGCCTTCAAGGGGGAGAGCGCCAACCTGGAGGATGGTGAGGGCGGGGAGCGGGAGATGCCATTCGGAGAACTGTTCGCTGACTATGGCTGAGACGCGGCGGGCGTCACCACGACCGGCGACGAAGGCGCGGAGCTTAACGATGGTTGCCCCGTGGGCCTGGCGGCGGAGGGCAGTGAGAGCTTCTTTGGACTGCTGGCTGAGGAGGCCTTTCGTCGTCAGGGGACTGGTGAAGAAGACGAGGCGGGAGCTTTCGACCTTGACCGCAGCAGGAGGATCGGGGAGGACCTCAAGGGTCTGGGTGATGGGCTCGATGTCTTTCTTCTTGTTCTTCTTCTTTTGCGCCTCGAGGGGGAGGGTGAAGAAGAGGATGAGAAGGAGCGAGAGTTTAAGCGCGGATGCCAAGTTTCAGTACCTCTCGGGCATAGGCGATGCTGCGTTCCATGTGTTCTTTTTGCTGATAGTTTAGAGCGGCCTGGTATGGGGGTGGGGGAGTTTTTCCGGTGACGTCTTCCTGGACGACGGGTTTCTCGTAGGGGCGGCCTCGTTTGGCGATGGCGACAAAGCGGGCGAATTCCTGGGCGCGCGCTTTGGGGTACCAGCGGGCCCACCACTGATCGTCGTAGACGGGGAGGATGGCTGGGGGGCGGCCGGTGATCGGCTTGATGAAGATGCGGACGTCGGGGTTGAGAACTTGCCGGGCTTTGGCGATGATTTGCTTGAAGTCGATGGTGCCTTCGCCCAAGGGGACCCACTGGACGGCGATGCCGCCTGGATGTTCATAGACGACCGAGTCTCGGAGGTGGAAGGTTAGGGTATAGGGGGCTAATGTTTCCAGTGTCAACAAGGGGTCTTCGAGAGTGAAGACGGGGTTGCCGGTATCGAGGTAGGTGCCGACAAATTCTTTGCCGGCGGTTTCGATGATGATTTTGTGTTCCCAGGCCTGGA
>CANGVB010000494.1 GCA_947456995.1 Bryobacteraceae bacterium
GATTCGATCACAACGGCAACCGACATCTATTCGATGGGTGTGGTGATGTATGAGCTGCTGACGGGACGGAATCCGTTTGCGGGCCTCAGCGGACTGCCGCTGGCGACAGCGATTCATGAAGGGACGGTGGAGCGGCCGGATTTGCCAACCGAATTGGCAAGTATCGTTTTGAAGGCGATGGCGCGCAAGCCTGAGGAGCGCTACGAGAGTGTGGTGGCGCTGAGGGAGGATCTGGGGCGGTACCGCCGCCGGGAGCCCGTAGCGGCGGTTGAAGCGACGTGGGGCTACAGGGCACGGAAGTTTGTGGTGCGGCAGCGCTGGGCGCTTGCCCTGGCAGGGGCAGTGATTTTTCTGGTTGCGATCGGATTTGGAAAAGCCTACTGGGAGGCACGCAACGCAGCGCGGCGATTTGAACAGGTAAGAGGGCTGGCCCGCAGTTTGCTCTTTGAGATTCATGACGAGGTGAGCAAAGTGCCGGGGACACTCGAGAGCCGGAAAATGATTGTCTCCCGGGCATTGCAATATCTGGACCAGCTTGCGCAAGATGAGACGGCCGATAAGAGCCTGCAGCGGGATCTGGCTGAATCGTACATGAAAGTGGGGACGGTGCAAGGGACCTTTGTCCGGTCTAATGAGTCGCTTGAAATGTACGCCGATGCGCTTGTCAGCTATCGCAAAGCAGTAGCAATCCTCGAAAAACTACAGGGCGGCGCTGCAGGAGACAGGGAACTTCGATCTCGTCTGGCCAAGGCTTTGGATGGCGTTGGCGACGCCTGTACGAGATTAAAGGATAAAGAGTGTGCCGTTACGAACTACCGCAAAGCCAATGGATTGTATGAACTGGATGCCCGGCAGAACCCGGGAGATTTCATGGCCCAGGCTCGATGGCTGAACTCAAGGATCACACAACTAGACCCGCTTCTTGAAAAGCAGGAATACGGGAAGATGAGAGACGAATTGCGAATTGTGGCCGCAGCATATGAAGAGCTGGGCAAAAGGCACCCGGGGGAGGCAAAGTTGAAACCGTTTCAGGCCTATGCATACAAGAGGTTGGGGGCTGCGGAGGGAGTGTTGGGTGAGTACAGCGCTGGCATCGGATGGTACGAGAAGGCCAAAGAGTTGCACAGGCAGGGCAAGGACCGCACAGGTGAGTCTACCTGTGAGGTAGACATAGCCTGGGCGCTAGAGCAACAAGGAAAGTTCACAGAAGCCAATGCAGCACTGGACCGAGCCATCTTAATTCGACGGGAACAAGCATTGCTGAGAAGGAATGACCCATCAAGCAAGTTATCGCTGGCGAGTGCAATTTTTCGAAAGGGAGCATTGCTACAAAAGGAAAAGCGCTGGGTGGACGCCACTGTTTTGCTTGAGGAAGCACTGGGCGAATTGAAGCCGCTTGAGGGTGGGGCGAAACAAAACGGTCAAGTTGGAGAAATGCTCGCATACATACTGCTGCTGAAGGGAGATTCGCTCTGGGAGACAGGTCGGCGTCAGGAGGCGATGGCAACCTACAAACAGGGCCTTGTCTTCAGTACTAAGGACACAACTATGGTGAAGATAGCCCGGCGCCGATTGGGCCAGATTGGATCGAGCGAGCCAGCAAAGCCTTTGCAGTAATCCAGTCGCGTTTGACGGTGGAGATAGAGAGATTCAGGATCTCGGCAGTTTCTTCAATTGTGAGGCCAGCGAAGAAGCGAAGTTCGACGAGTTTGGCAATTTCTGGAAAGCGTTGTTCCAGTTTGTTGAGGGCAGTATCGAGATCGAGCAAGGTTGCCGAATCGATGGCTTGAAGCTCAGAGGAATGAATTTGCGGAAAGAGCTCAAGGCTGACATTGAGCCTGGCGTCACGTTTGGCGGTGAGGCGGAGGCGGGCGCGATCAATCAGAATACGGCGTATGATCTTGGCGGCAACGGCGAAGAAGTGACTGCGATCTTGAAACTGAACCTGCCGCTGGCTGGCGAGTTTCAGGTAAGCTTCATGGACGAGAGCAGTGGCCTGGACGGTTTGATCGCTAGACTCAAGGGCAATTTGACGGTGAGCAATGGCGCGGAGTTCGTCGTAGACGATGGCCATGAGGCGACCAAGAGCTTCCTGGTCGCCATCACGCCATGAATTGAGTAAAGAGGTAAGGTCTTCGGAAGACTGCATCCCCTCCCAGTTTATCTGGCGATCGGCAAGAAGGTGGCAGATGGGGAAGTCTGGCCAGCTACGATGATTGCCGTTTCATATTCACCATTTGCGACATCGGGAACCTGAAACACGATCTGGATCAGGCCCGGGAAGGCTGAAAGACCGGCGTAAGCAGGGCGAACCGACGTTGTTTGTCCATTGCGAGTGAGGCGGATTTCCGAATTGTTGGTAAGCGGGTGGCCACCGTTGCGTGCTGGAGGGATTTGGCCGGCTGGGACGGCAGGATTGGTGGGGCCAAGGCCGGTGGCATACAAAACAACAAACTCGCCGGGCCGGGCTGGGCGAACGGCCAGGCCGTTGAGGGAGCCGTTGGTGCCGAAGAGATTCGGTGGCGCGATGTAGGCCGTGCCGTCATTGGCGGTGGAGGCGAGAAAACGGTTGTTCTGCGCATCGAAGCGAAATACAGCAGGATTGACAATTCGCGAAGTACTGGAAACGACAGTGCTGCGGAGATTGCCGTTTTCAACCACGACTGTCACCGGGCCGTCTGGCAGATTATCGGGGGCGAGCGCGTTCACCTGGCCGGGGCTCGTGAATACAACGAAGGATTCGCGGTCGTTAACGAGGACGCGAACGTTGTTGAGGCGGCGGGGAGCGCTGTTGTTGACAAAAGACTGACCCCAGTCGCCAGTAGCATCGGCCAGATCTGTGCCAAAGATCGAAAAGAAGCCGCCGGGAGAAATTGCGTTTGCCGACGCATAGGAGGCGCTGTTCACGATGCCGGAGCTTTGAAAGCCGGGAGGGGGCAAACCTACCGTTGAGGTAAAGGGAGATGTCCAGATTTCGCGCACCTGAGCGGCGGTGAGATTGCCGGAGTAAAGGCGGAAGAGGGCAATGCGTGCCGGAGCCCACTCCACCGATTCGCTATCGTCGAGCAGGAAGTTGAGGATATTGCTGGCATTGTAGACGGGGTCGATTTCTCCTATGCTCACGCCCGTGGCAGAGGCGACAAGAGCGCCGTTCAGATAGAGATAAATTTCACGAGGCCGCTTCACAACAACGACATGGTAGTAGGTGCCCACCGCCAAACGGTCGTTGCCGACACTGCTGGCACCGGAATAGTAATTGAGAAATCCGCTGGGGTCGAGATAGAGGCCTTCTGAGAGGCGGCGGTTGTTGCAATCAAAAATGCGACGCCAGCCGTTGGCGTTCTGGATGGCGAAAACCATCTCGACGGAATAGGTGTCGCGAGCAATGCGATTGCCGGCGGTAAAGGTGAGTCCGCCTTGGGCGCTACGTGGAGAGGGGGAATCCCGGATGTCGTAAACGGTGCGGGATTGGCCGAAAACCGTGTCGGTGATGAAGCGGCTGGTACCTGCCGGGTCTACTGGAGTGATGGCTTCAGCGCTGGGCCGTTGGGCGTTGAAGTTGTTCTGGAAGAAATAGCTGGCAACCTGGACGGCCGGTTGGGAGAAGCCGCAGGAGGCGACCAGGAGAAAAGCTGAAATGATATTGCGCATAAGGCGTGTTAGCCCTATCGCGCAAATCCGGCAAAAGCTGGTTCAGTTTTTTTCTGGTGATTAGCCTTGTTTGAGTTCGAGGCGGAAAGCGTGCATTTTCATGAAGATTTCCTGAGCATGATCCCGGCTGATCCCGAGCATATGGAAGATGGGCTTGTGTGTAGAAAGGA
>CANGVB010000495.1 GCA_947456995.1 Bryobacteraceae bacterium
ACGACCGCTGGCCTGATGCCCTCAAAAGCTCTTTTGAGAAATACGTCGCCGGTGGCGGTGGCGTGGTCATCTTCCACGCGGCCGACAATGCCTTCCCCAACTGGAAGGCCTACAACCAGATGATCGGTGTTGGCGGCTGGAGAAATCGAACCGAAAAGGACGGCCCTTACTGGTTCTATAAAGACGGCAAACTCGAGGCAGACCCTTCCCCCGGCAAGGCCGGCAGCCATGGTGCCCGTCTCCCTTACAAGCTGGTCCACCGCGATACGAAGCATCCCATCACAAAGGGCTTGCCCGCCGAATGGATGCATGCCGGAGATGAGCTATACGCCCGCATGCGAGGCCCGGGAACCAACATGCATGTTCTCGCTACGGCCTATTCTGATCCGGCAAACAAGGGTACCGGCCGCGATGAACCTGCCCTCATGACCCTCAGCTTCGAAAAGGGCCGTATCTTCCACACCATCCTCGGCCACGATCGCGCCGCACTCAACTCAGTCGGCTTCATCGTTACTTTCCAGCGAGGAACAGAATGGGTCGCTACGGGGAAAGTCACCCAGAAAGTGCCGAAAGACTTTCCTGGCGCTGATAAGTTTACAACCCGGCCAGAATTCGTGCCGCCTGCTAAGTAAGCAGCTTCAAACCCAAACATTTCATCTACAACCCCTAAGGTCTTTTGCTGATTCCCCAGCATCCTGAACCTCTATAACCTGAACGCTGGACTATATGAACCAGACGCACAGGTACCTCTCTCTTTACAAACTGATGGCGGTGCTCTGTCTGGCATCGCCTTCACTGGCATCTTCATTCGTCATCGATGTAAACTTTGGCAGCGGTCTCACCCTTTCGCAGCAAAGTCTGTTCAGCGCAGCCGCGAACAAGTGGATGTCTTTGTTGCCAGCCTACCGTCCTGGCATCAACATTTCACCGCTGGTGATCACCGCCTCAGGCGTAAGCATCGATGGTGTTGGCGGAACGCTCGGTTCGGCTGGGCCAGGCTCCGTTGTATCCCGAGCCGGATTCTGGCTTGCTGCAAACGGATCCATGCAGTTCGACACGGCTGATTTGACTCAGATGGAAGCCAACGGTTCGTTGTCTTCGGTCATCCTGCATGAGATGGCCCACGTGATGGGCTTTGGCACACTCTGGGAGCTCAACAACGTTTACGTAGATGGCACCGGACGCTATACGGGTGCAAACGCATTGGCCGCCTATCGTACCGAGTTCAATCAACCCGGTGCCACCTTTGTTCCCGTCGAACTGGGCGGAAGCCCCGGGACTGCTAACGGCCACTGGGATGAAGTAGACAACGGGGCCGCCAACACTGGCCGGGTGAGTGCATTGGGTGACATCAGGTTTGAAATCATGACTGGCTGGCTCAACACTCCCTCCTATATCAGCGAAACCACTGTGCAGTCATTTGTTGATATCGGATTTGTGGCAGCAGTTCCAGAACCCGCAACACTCCTCTCCCTAGCCTCTGGAGCTTTGCTAATCGGCTTTTTCAAGCGCCGCAGTTAAACCTTGGCCTGCTTGAATAGCTTCTGAGATTTCATCCGGATCTCTCTTGCCATTTCATACGGGTCTGCCTGCTGAAATTTCGCCAGAAAGAGCTCTACTGAAATTGGCCCTGAATAGCCCTTCTGGACAAGCTTGCGAAGAATCCTGGCCAGCGGGGCCACTCCATCACCCGGCACAACTCTGCTCTGCAAATCGAGCAACTCGCGAGGCAGATCCTGTGTGTCGTTCAGATGTGCATGAATGATCTCACCCGGTCGGATCATGTTCAAATCTTCCATTTTGCTGGGGCCAGACCAGAAGTGGTAGCAGTCAAACAAAATGCCAAAATTCGGATGTGCAGTCTCACGATGCAGACGCAATGCTGTTGGCAAAGATGCCATAAACGTCGAACTCCGCACAAACTCCGCCGCAACTTTCAATTGAAACTGCCTGGCCACCTCGGCGACCTTGCGGATCCGCTCCGGGCTCCTCGTATAGTCGTCAGAATTAAACTTGGCACTAGTTGCACAAGGGGAGTAAACCAGCGGCGCACCCAGTTCGGCAAACTGCTCACAACGCTTGCGAAAAGCTTCCAGATTTTCCGCAAACTTCGGATTGGGCTCCCACAGCCCAGTACTGCCGACTGCACCTGAAACCACCTTCAAACCGTTGTCGGTCAACACTCGTTTGGCACTGGCTAATGTGTCCGTCTTCAGAAACTCATCCAGCAAATTGGCTGACGGCTCGACAAGCTTGATGCCTGCCTTAGCCCAGCCTTCGAGCGACTTGCGATAGCCGGCTCCGGCTGAGGTGAATTGATGCATGCTCAGTTTCATTTCCCCTCCTTTGGCCATTGCAAAAGGCGCTGCAAGCATTACCCTTCGCGCAACCTTACCAGGCACTTTCAATTCTCCGGGCATCATGCGAGCAAGAATAACAAAAATGGCTGGGTCAGCAATTCAGTTTTATCCATGCGGCAATCCTGTCGAAGGTTTCAACCGAATCCCTTTGTGATGCTTTGCCAAGCTTCGCTTCGAGCACGGCGTTTGCGTTAGTCTCCACGGTCTCGGCAGCTTGAAAAAGGACACGCTCCGGGGAAAACTGCCCAAAGTATTTGGGCAAGAAATCTACCAGTGCCAGATGTGCCTCAAATTTCCTTCGCTGGAATCTGAGATCCAGCTCTTTTCTTTTCCGCAGCTCCGCTACTGGCGCACTTAGGATCAAGTAACGGTCCGGCCAGTTCAATTGGTTTCTTTCCAGCTGCGAGCGGTAAAAGTCCAGCACCTGCTGATAGCTCAGGCTAGTCACCGAAGGAAACAGAGGGTTGTACCAGATCGGCTGAAAGGGATCCCCATCGAGAACCACCAGGCAGTCTTCGGGATGGGCTCTGGCCATTTGAAAGCGCTCCACTTGCCGCTCGCAATACCAATACGGACTCTCCTCTGCGGGACGCTTGAAGAGCAAGTTTACTTCCGGAATGTGTATTGCCCCGTGCTGCTCAGCAAGGTACCTTGAGGTACTGCTTTTCCCAACAGCGCTTGGGCCTTCAATACAGACGATTGGCATAGACTTTCAAAGCTAAGATTAGCTAATGAAATTCACTGCGGCACTTCTTCTTTACGCGTGCTTGGCTCTGCACGGCCAAACCTTTGAAGTTGCCGAATCTACAATCGCTGCCCAGCAGAAGGCGATGGCAGAAGGCCGGATCACTTCAAAAGCGCTGGTACAGGCCTATCTGAACCGCATCGCTGCCTTTGACCAAAAGGGCCCGCGCCTGAATGCGATTATCACCGTCAACCCGAAAGCGCTTGCGCAAGCCGAAGCGCTCGACCGTGAGCGTGCCGCCAAGGGGCCCCGTGGCCCACTGCACGGCATCCCCATCATCGTTAAGGACAATTACGGCACCGCCGACATGCCCACCACGGCCGGTACTCTCGCCTTGCTCGGCTTTACGCCTTCTGCTGATGCTTACCAGGTGAAGAGGCTGAGAGACGCAGGGGCCGTGATCCTTGCAAAATCGAATCTTCACGAACTCGCCTCCGGCATCACCACTGTTGGTTCAGCCTTCGGGCAAACCCTGAATCCCTATGATCCAACCCGCAACCCCGGAGGCTCTAGCGGTGGTACTGGCGCAGCAATTGCTGCCAGCTACGCTGCAGTTGGTATGGGCTCTGATACTTGCGGGTCGATACGCATCCCTGCCGCGGTTAACAACCTTGTAGGCCTGCGCCCAACCAAAGGACTTTCGAGCATTGCGGGCATTGTGCCGCTGTCGACAACTCAGGATACAGGTGGCCCACTGGCGCGTACGACAGCCGATC
>CANGVB010000496.1 GCA_947456995.1 Bryobacteraceae bacterium
CAGCCGCCAAGTACGGTTCGTTGAATGGGGCTGCCACTCTTCTTGAAGAAGGGAAGTGCGTAGATGTAGTTAACAGACAGGATATGCGAGATGTCGATATTTGCGCGGGCGATATCGAGTGCGGGAGCGTAACTGTCCTGGGGTGTTGTGCCGCCAAACTTGTCCATCGTTTTGGAGAAAGTATAGGCAACGCCAAAGGAGAGCCCCAGGTCGAAGCGACGGGTGGCGTTCACCTGGAGACCGTTGTAGTTGGATGTGTCAGCGCGCTCACGCATAGTGATGTTGCTGTAGCCAAGGTAGGGTCTCAATGCGTTTACGTTAGTCGTTGAATTCGGCGGGCTCAGCAACGTGCCAACCGGCAACTGATTCAGATTGAGAGTGTAAGGCAAATGGCGTCCGACGTTGCCGACGTAGTTCACGTCGAGGATGACATTGGAGGGCAACTGATGCTGAAAGCCGAAGTTGTAAGACATGATGCTGGGGTCTTTGAGGCGATCTGGCCAGGCATTGATGTTGGCTGGAAAGTCGCGGGCGACACCACCGGCTGGCCGGTCGATGTTGCCATCAAAGATCGATGCAACGTTTACGAAAGGAGGATTCTGCGCATTGCCACTGAGGGTGTTGGAAGGAACCCGGTCATAGAAGATGCCGAAGCCGGTGCGGATGGCAGTGCGGCCATTGCCGAAGACATCGTAGGCGAGGCCTACACGCGGCCCCCAGTTGTTCCAGTTCATCGGGTGTCCGCCTTCCGGCAAGCCTCTGAAGAGTCGTTTGAGCGACGCGTCACTAGCCTGTGGCAAACGACCAATAGCTTGCTCTGGAAACTCAGAGCCCCAAATCGCGATGCCATTGTAAGGATCGCCAGAGCCAGGCACCAACGCTCCGTTGGCGGGGTTGATGCGAGGCGCATTTGCCGGAACGAAAAACCTGGGTAGCCAGGTGGAAACATTTCCCTGAGCAATCGTGGCTGGCTTGAGAATGTTGTAGCGAATCCCGAGATCGAGCGTCAATCGACGTGAGACCCTCCATTTGTCTTGCGCATACATTTCAACAGTCCAATAGCGCGGACGATAGAAAGAGTCTGATTCCCATTCCTGGTACTGCTGAAAGGTGCCCAGAAGCACGTCTGCGAGCACGTTTCTGGTAGAGCCCAGAGCCGCAGTGTTGAAGGTCACCTGGCCTTCGTCACGAACATTCGTATTCTCATTCATTCGCGAACGAATCACGAAGATGCCTGCTTTGAGGGTGTGTGATCCCGCAACCTTGGTAAAGTCGTCGCGAAACTGAAATGGTGTCTGTCCGCTGCGAATACGATCGTTCGAGTTGTAGCCGACAAAGCCTGCAATGGAAACCGCTGGCGCCACGTCCGAACGGTTTAAGGGATAGAGTTCAGGAATTGTCAGGCCCAGGGCTGGCCGTGTGATAGCAGAGACATCGGGGTCCCCAGTAATCCTGGTATGGCCTGCGCTAAACATGGCGTAGTTAATCATTGTCGGAGAAATCGTGCTTTGCCAACTCAGCGAAGTCAGATAGCCGGGGCGGTTGCGCGGATTTGGGACGATGGGAAGACTATTGTTGCGGAAGGCGAAGAGGATATTCCAGCTATCCATCACCAGCTTGTAAGAGAGTTGGTTCTTGGGTGTCAGGTTATAGTCGATGCGCATCAGCTCTTCGCGATAGTCGGTACGATTACTGCCGGCAGCAGCGAAATTGCCACCAGGGCCGGGGAAATTCGGGAGAGGGATCGGCCTCAAGAGGCGAGGCCCGTTTGCTGACCATCGGGACGCTGGAACAATCCTGTTTGGGAAGGGAGTGTTGTTAAGCGGGTCGATCGGAGCGGCAAGTGCACTGCCATTGAAGTCGCCGACACGCTCCAGCGCGGAAGGAACTACATTGACAGTGGTTTGGCCCTGACGCGTGTACTTCCACTCCTGACTGTAGAAGAAGAAGAGCTTGTCTTTGGCGGTGTTGTATTTGCCAGGGATGTAGATAGGCCCGCCAAGGGTGCCGCCGAAATCGTTGAACCGGAGCGGTAGCAAGCGTTGATCGAAAAAGGACCGCGCGTCAAAACGATTGTTGCGAACGAAGTAGAAGAGACTGCCATGAAACTCTTGTGTGCCGCTTTTGGTCACCAGATTGATGAGCGCCCCACCGCGGCCGCCAAACTCAGCTGCGTAGGCCGATGTCTCCATCTTCACTTCCGCAAGGGCATCAACGTTAGGGTCGACCAGCGAATTGCCGTTTCCGCCATCGGTCAAATTTGGCGCTCCATCTACAGTGAAGAAGTTGGAAAGAGATCGAACTCCGTTGACTGCCTGCTGGCTGACGTTTGTTTGCGGGTTGAAGACATTCAGTGTTGTTGCCGCTACGCCGGGTGTGAGGCGTAAGAGTTGAGTGTACTGACGGCCATTCATGGCGATTTGACTCACCTGCCTGTCGTCGATCACCCTGCCGATGCTTCCTGAAGTGGTCTGCACCTGCTCGGCAGAAGCGTCCACCGTCACTGACTCGGTCATCTGACCAATCTCAAGCCGGGCCGATAGAGGGCGTGTCGATCCACTATCGAGAACCACACCTTGTTGCTCCACACTCTTGAATCCGGGATGCTCGAAGCGGATTTGATAGGTACCGGCGGCCAAGCCGGGAAACACGAAGGACCCTGCCGCATCCGTGCGTACGGTTTGTCTGCTTCCCGTTCCCTGGTTGCGGGCCACCACAGTAGCACCAACGAGCACGGAGCCGGAACTATCCGAGACGGTTCCGGTGATCAGGCCAACATTAGTTTGACTGAAGACGGGTGCAGCGCAAAACAAGAGCAGATATGACATGAATCTGAGTAACATGGGGCCTCTTTCAATGAAGCGCGAGAGGTTAGATCGCAATACGCTTCGAGAGAAAGTTAGCAGTTGCCCTGTAATTGTTCAATCGTTTTCAGGCCTAAAACGAAGGAGTTACGGTAACCGCATGGTTGTTACCTGAGGTTCAGCGAATGGCGAGTGAGTGGTATCGGGAGTGGGTGCGAACTGCATCCCATCGGGGGTCCAGTGGCAGCCAGAGCACCTCGTAACAACGGTCTTGAAAGGCACGCTCGAGACTATCGAAGGCGCGTTCTATTTCACCAAGGCCGAGAAACACCAGCGCAAAGTCGAAGGGCGAAACGTACCTCTCCTGGCTGAGTTCGATGAGTTCGACTTCACAGCGGCGCGCATCGGATGTGTTTCCAGAAATGCCAAAGGTATGCCCAAGTGCTCCGATGAGTCGGGCGGTTGGCCGAAGTGCGCGGCCCTTGCTGAAGGCAATGATGGCTGAGTCGTAGTCTTTCAACTGCGCACACGCCAAACCCAGAACCCAGTAGGCCTCATGAAAATTGGGGTCGAGCTCCAGACTACGGCGTGCCTGGGCGGCGGCCGCCTGGTAGTCACGCATGGCCCAATGGATCACAGCCACATCGCGCGCAATGCCGATCGACAAGGGATCCATCATGGCAGCTTCGCGAATTTCGAGCTGGGCCTCGACAAGCCTCCGCTGGGGCATCAGGCAGGTAATGGCATACCAATGGTGGGCCGTGGAGAGCCTTGGGTTCAGCTCGATTGCCAGTTCGTATTCTCGTTCCGCTTCTTCCCAATTCCATTCACAAGTAGCTAGAACATGAGCCATGGAGGTGTGCGCTTCTGCCAGGTCGGGTGAAAGCAGAAGTGCCTTAGCAGCCGATTCGATGGCTGAAGCACGAGCTTCAACCGGAGCGAGGACACTATAGTTGCCAAGCAGGGAATAGGCATCGGCAAGCCCGGAAGGGGCCAGGCCAAAGCCGGGA
>CANGVB010000497.1 GCA_947456995.1 Bryobacteraceae bacterium
TCCAGCCGGGCTGTTTTCACGTAGCGGCCCAAAAACTGTAATACAGCCTTTTCACTCCCGCCAAAATCCGCCTGAAACCACTTGAAGATCTCGCTTACCGTAACTGTCTTCTTCGCCGTGTCCACCTTTACATTCCGCTCAGCCGTCAGAAAGCGCCTCGCGTCTTCTTCCAGCCTCGCCATCACATCACTCGCCATATAGACTTTCGTAGCCAGGTAGGGACAACTCGCACTGGCACACACGATCGCAAAGTGAATCCTCGGCTCCTGAAATGCCTTTCGAATCGAATTGTCCTCGATATCGGCCAGGCTACGGTCCACTCCGCCCACTCGAAACTTGCGCCGGTAAAAGTAAGAAGCTCTCTTGAGCGGGTTCTTCAAACGATCCTTTTCCTGCGGATAGTCCTTGGCAAAGCTCCAGAGAATTAGAGCGTTATACACATTAATCCAGTGAGCCAGCTTCGCCTCCCGGCTCGGTAGCTTTTCTGCATCAAACGTTTTCAGCATCTCAACGTATTTGTCGAGCGGGCCAAGATCCGCCTTGAGCGCCCCGTAGCGCACCTTTCCATCCGCACTTACATACTTGGTGAGCGAATACTGCAAACCATCCTGCTGTCCCCACAGCGCCAGTGGCGTCAATAAAACGAATCTTCTGGTCATCTCAATCCCTTTTTCAGATACGCCTTTGCTTCCTGATATTTCACGAAAAGCTTCTCCTCCTGCTGAAACGAGCGCGTATGAATCCTTCTGCTCGTGCCCTTATGTTCTACCGGATGCTTGATATGCAGCATCTCGTGATAGAGAACATACTCAACCACAAAGACGGGAATCTCCGCCCGGTCCAGCCGTCGCGAGATCGCGATTGCATGGTGTGACGCATCGTAATGTCCCAGGATCGTTCGGCTCTGCTGCATGCTCCAGCCAAGCTTGGGCTTCACAATCGACGAGTCAAAATACTCCCTGTTGATGGCCTCAAACATGGAGTCGAGATCAAAGTGATTTCCCCCCGCCGGGGCCAGCAACTTTTTGCCCCGCTCCTGCCTCACTTCAATCAGGCGATCCCGCACGTCCTGCCTGGAAAGATAGAGCCGGTAGCTGTCCATCATCTGTTTTGGTGGCCGCTGGCGGAAGAGCTTCGACAGCAGAATGTAAGCCAGCGATTCTTGAATATGCGCCGGAGCATCCTCAAGCAGATCTGAGATCTTCACCAGCAACTGGCCCTGTACGAGTCGGATATTGCTCGTCAGGTTGGTAAAGCGGTAGTAGCGTACCTGAATCCCCGGCGCCGCCAGCGTCGGCCGCAAATCCTTGAAAACCCGCCCGTAAATCTCCTCGATTGACTCAAAAAGAATCGCACTTTGATACGCCATCCGAGGATCAGGCTACCATAACAAGAGACACTGCCTTGATCAACGCCAAGATCTCAGCGTTCGGCTGCTACGTACCGCCGGGCGTGCTCACCAACCAAGACCTCGAAAAGATGGTCGATACGAACGACGAGTGGATCCTTTCCCGCACTGGAATCCACACGCGGCACATTGCTGCTCCCGACGTCGCAACCTCAGACCTCGCCTATGAAGCCGCTAAAGTCTGCCTCGCCCAGCGCGGCATGGACCCGAGCGAGCTCGACGCGATCCTCGTCTCAACCGTCACCCCCGACATGTTCTTCCCCTCGACGGCCTGCCTTGTGCAGAATCGTCTCGGTGCCCACGGTGCCTGGGGTTTCGACATCAGCGCCGCCTGCTCGTCCTTCGTCTACGGGCTCACCGTAGGTGCCAACCTCATCCGCGGCGGCACACACAAGCGCGTTCTGGTGATCGGTGCCGACACCATGTCGCGCATCATCGACTATACAGACCGCACCACCTGCATCCTCTTCGGCGACGGTGCCGGAGCCTTTCTTCTCGAAGAAGGCGATGGCTACGTAGCATTCCACAACGAGATCGATGGCTCGGGCGGCGAATCCCTCAAGATGCCCGCCGGCGGCAGCCGCATGCCCTCATCGCACGAAACAGTCGATCATCGCCTGCACTTCGTAAAGCAGGAAGGTCAGGCTGTCTTCAAGTACGCCGTCCGCAAGATGGAAGAAGCCTCTTTGGCTGTAATCCGCAAAGCCGGCCTCCAGCCCTCAGACATCAAGGTTCTGATCCCGCATCAAGCCAACATGCGCATCATCATGGCCACTGCCGAGCGCCTTGGCCTCGGTGAAGATCGCGTCATCATCAACATCGACAAATACGGCAACACTACCGCCGGCACCATCCCGCTCGCTACTCGCGACGCCGTCGAACAGGGCAAATTGAAGAACGGGGACTACGTCCTTTTTGTCACCGTAGGTGCGGGCTTTACCGTAGGCGCAAACATCTGGCGCTGGTCGATCTAGAATAAAAGTAATGAATTCCGCAGGGCCCCTCGACAACATCGATCAATGGGACGATCACGTCCGCTCACGCTACCAGGAAGGTCGCAAGCAGGAAGACTTTCGTGTCTTCAATGAAGACTCTCCGCAAGGCGTCAAAGACTTCTACATGCTGAACCACCGGCATCAGACCCACGCCTTTGCCAAAGCCAAGCGCGCGCAGTACGAATCGCTCAACCAAAGCAAGCAGGGCATCTGGGAGATGATGGAATTCCTCAACACCCTCGTCGATGATTCAGATCCCGATACGGACCTCACCCAGATCGAGCACAACCTGCAAACGGCAGAAGCCATCCGTGCCGACGGTCACCCCCGCTGGATGCAGCTCACCGGCCTGATCCACGATTGCGGCAAGGTTCTCTGCAGCTACGGCGAGCCCCAGTGGGCCGTAGTGGGCGACACCTTCCCAACCGGCTGCGCCTGGGATAAGTCGATTGTCTTCCATGACTACTTCGCCTGGAACCCGGATAGCTCCATCCCCGAATATCAAACCCAATGCGGCGTTTATGAACCCGGCTGTGGCCTCGACAAAGTGAACCTCAGCTACGGCCACGACGAGTACCTCTATCACGTGATCAAAGACTATCTGCCGGAAGAAGCGCACTACATCATCCGCTACCACTCCTGCTATCCGATCCACCGCGAAGGCGCCTACGGTCATCTCCTCAATGACAAGGACCGTTCGATGATGGAGTGGGTAAAGAAGTTCAACCCCTACGATCTCTATTCCAAAGGCCACGCCAAGCCCGATGAGAAGCTGCTGAAGCCTTACTACCAGGAACTCATTGCGGAGTTTTTCCCGGATAAGATTCGCTGGTAGTTATTTCAGCTTTTCCAGGTCTTGCTTGCAGACCTCTGCCGTAGGTGCGCAGAGCCTCAAATATCTTTTTGCCATGTCCTGATCTCCTCTTCGAAGAGCATATTTTGCGAGCCACATTTGAGCAGCAGGCACTCCGGCCACGGAGGCTTCCCTCATCAACCTGAGCGCCTCGTCGGGATTGGCAGGAAGTGCCTTGCCCTCGGCCAGCAAGACGGCCATTGCAAAAATTCCGTACGGAACATTTTTCTTGTTTGCCCGCGATATCAGTTCTACTGCCCTGGGATAATCTTGTACAACGAACTCGCCGCTATAGAGCAAGAATCCAAAATATGCTTCGGCAGGAGCATATTTTTTGTCGCTCAACTTTTCGATTTTCTTAACTGCTGCAATTTCCGCTTTTGCATTCCCTTGGGCCATTTCATTCAAAGCGATATTGAATCTAGTCCGGTTCTCCTCGTCTGTATCGACCCAGTGGCCTTCGATGAAGAACCTTACTTCAACCTGCCACGTTGAGGCAATTGGTTTGCTATCGCGTATGGCAGGTTTGAACTCCCACTGACGGACGGCCGCA
>CANGVB010000498.1 GCA_947456995.1 Bryobacteraceae bacterium
CCAGGCCTCGCCGGCCGCGTCTTCACTGCCATCTCAGCCGAACACGTCAACATCATCGCCATCGCTCAAGGCTCCAGCGAACTCACGATCTCAATCGTAGTCCGCCGCGACGGCCTCGAACGCGCCGTCAAAGCCGTTCACGCCGAATGTAAAATGGGCACACCCGCATAATCATGACCCGTCGCGACTTCAACGCTGCCTCGCTACTCGCCGCCGCCGACACCTCACCCCGCAAGGTCCGCATCGGCATCGTCGGCGGCCGCTTCGGCCTCAGCTTCCAATTTCAAGACCACCCGGATTGCATCGTCGAAGCCGTCTCAGACCTCCGCCCAGAACGCCGCGAAGCCCTCTCCAAAACCTACCGCTGCGCCAAAACCTACCCCTCTCTAGCCGAGCTCGTTCGCGACCCCAACATCGAAGCCGTCTGCCTCTTCACCGACGCGCCCCTCCACGTCGAACAAGCCACCCTCGCCCTCAAAAACGGCAAGCACGTCCTCAGCGCCGTCCCCGCCGCCTGGGCCACTCTCGATCAATGCCACGCCCTCAAAGACGCCGTCCAGCGCTCCGGCCTCTTCTACATGATGGCCGAGACTTCCTGGTACCGCCAAACCACCATCTCCGCCCGCGAGCTCTACAAGCAAGGCAAATTCGGCGAGATCTACTACAGCGAAAGTGAATACCATCACGACGGTCTAGAAACCCTTTACATGGAAGACGGCAAGCGCACTTGGCGCTACGGTGTCGCTCCCATGCACTACCCCACCCACTGCACCGCCTTCCTGACATCAATCACCGGCGAGCGCTTCACCAACGTCTCCTGCCACGGCTGGGGCGACGATAGCCCCATGCTCAAAGACAACGCCTACCGCAACCCCTTCTGGAACGAAACCGCGCTTCTCAAAACCAACAAGGGCCACTCCCATCGTCTAGCCGTCTGGTGGAAAGGCGCTCACAAAGAAGTCGAACGCGCCCAATGGTTCGGCACCAAAATGAGCCTCGCCACTCAAGGCTGGAACCCCGCCACCGCCGTCTATAACCGCAACACCCTCGGCAAAGACGACGCTGGCTTCGACCACCGCGCCCACCGCATCGAAGCCTTCCCCCAAAAGCAGTGGTGGCAAACCGACCTCCTGCCCGAACCTCTGCGCAAGAACAGCGGCCACGACGGCTCTCATACCTTCATCACTCACGAATTCATCGATGCCTTAAGCCACCGCCGAGAACCCGTCATCAACATCCGCGAGTCGCTAGCCATGACCGCCCCCGGCATCGTCGCTCACCAGTCAGCCCTCCGGGGCGGGGAACTGCTCAAGATCCCCAGCTTCGACTAAAGCCGCAACAGATACTTCGCCAGCATCTCTTTCAACTCATCCAGCACCACCTTGCGCTCCTTCACGCTAGGCTGCCGGTACGCATAATCAATCAACCGGTCCCCCACCTCAGCCGCAATCCTGATCCGCAACTGCAATGCCTTCCCCGGCTTCACCCCAAACTTCTGCACCAGCAAATCCTCCAGTATCCCACCCGGCCCCGTATTCGGGTCCGATTGATCCTCCCGCGTCCTGTCGCTGATATGCCGCCCCAGCGCCAGCTCCCGAAAGTGCGGCCGCTCGTCGAGAAAAGCCACATACGCATCGAGAATCCGGTCCAGCGATTTCCGCGGGCTAAACAACAAATGCCGCGTCTTCACGCTAGCCGCAATCTGCTCCCGAAACGTATTCAGCTCCCGCACCGCAATCGCGTCGTAGATCTCCTGTTTGTCTTTGTAAAAGCGATAAAGCCCACCCACAGACAACCCGGCCGTCTCCGCAATCCGGCTCGTCGTGATCTGTTCAAACGGCACCCGTCCCAGCAACGACGAAGCTGCATCCAAAATCGTATTCACCGTCTCGCTACTGCGAGCCTGCACCGGCGCCCGTCTTGTCTTGCTGTCCACTCTCAAGCCTCCTTCAAACGCGAATGCGACTTCGCTTTCGTGTACCCTAAGATTATGCCCATTCCGGTTTCACAGATGTGGACAGTTGCCACCTACGTGCTCAAGCAAAAGCTCAAAGGCCGCAAGCAATACCCCCTCGTCCTCATGTTGGAACCCCTCTACCGCTGCAACCTCGCCTGCGCCGGTTGCGGCAAAATTCAGTATCCCGGCCACATCTTAAAGCAAGACCTCACCCCCGAGCAGTGCTTCCAGGCCGTCGAAGAAACCGGCGTACCTGCTGTCTCAATCCCGGGCGGGGAGCCTCTGATGCACCCCAAGATCGACGAGATCGTAAACGGCCTCATCGCCCGCAAAAAGTACATCTACCTCTGCACCAACGCCCTCTTGCTCAAAGAGAAGCTCCACCTCTTCACACCCAGCAAATACCTCTCTTTCTCAGTCCACATGGACGGTGATCGCGATCACCACGATTTCTCCGTCTGCAAAGAAGGCGGCTACGACATCGCTCTCGATGCCATCCGCGCCGCAGTAGCCAAAGGCTTCCGTGTCACCACCAACACCACCGTTTTCGACGGCGTCGATTCCAAATCCATCCGCAAATTCTTCAGCGAGATGATGGACGCCGGTGTCGAAGGCATGATGATCTCCCCCGGCTACTCCTACGACAAAGCCCCCGATCAACAACACTTCACTAGCCGCGAGCGCAACCAAACCCTCTTCCGCAAGCTCCTCTCCAACCGCGACCCCAAGTGGCAATTCAACATGTCCATGCTCTTCCTCGAATTCCTCATGGGCAAGCGCAACCTCGAATGCACCCCCTGGGGCATGCCCGCCTATTCGATCTTCGGTTGGCAGCGCCCCTGCTACCTCCAGCAGGACGGCTACGCCGACACCTACCAGGAACTCTTAGATTCGACAGACTGGTCCAAATACGGCTACGAATCCGGCAACGCCAAGTGCACCAACTGCATGCTCCATTCCGGCTACGAAGCCACCGCCGTCCACTACACCTTCTCGATCCCCGGCATCCTCGCCACCATCAAGTCGATGCTCATGCCAGCTTACAAAGATGAAGAAGCCCTGCGCATGATCGAGCAGGAGAAGCCCGTCTCCCCGCTCGTACAAATCGATCTCACATCCCTATCCAAATCCACCACTCTCCAGGGCCAATCCACAACGGGTAAAGCGCTCACCGAAGGCGTCGAGCAAGCCTTCGACTACCGTGGCGACGTCACCATCAAACTAAAGTCCGGCAACACCATCGAAGGCTATGTCTACGATCGTCAAGGCTCCCCCAACTCCGGCAAAGCCCGCCTCCGCATCATGCTCAAGAACGAAGGCCGCAAGCTTACTGTCGAACAGTCCGAGATCGAAGAACTCAGCTTCACCGGCCGCGACATGGCCGACGGCCGCTCCTTCGAAGCCTGGGTCAAGAAATACGCCGAAAAGAAAGCCGCCGGCGAAACCAACATCGAACTAGTGCCTGAACAACTGGACTAACTCGCCCGGGTGATCCGTCTGGATCCCCGTAGCCCCCATCCTCACTGCTTCCAGCCAAAGCTCTTTAGTGTCGGCCGGCCCCAACCGGTCGACAAAAATCCCCTTCTTGGCCTCCCGCGCCACCGCCACAATCTCCTGCCGGAAATCCCTTGCATCAAAAGCAATCGTCCTCACCTGCAATTCCGAAACAATCCGCTTCGACACCTCAACCGATACCGCCTCCGGCATCGCCAGAAACCCATACCCTAATACCGTCAAATCCCGCATCAACTGCAAGCCCCCATAAACCACACACCGCTCCACCATCCCGTGCTTCTTCACCCCTGCAACAATAGCCTCAGCTGAAATCCGCTTCGCGTCAAAGTAAACCC
>CANGVB010000499.1 GCA_947456995.1 Bryobacteraceae bacterium
CAGCAAAGAGGACACCGACGGGGAGGAGGGTTTGGAAAGCACCGAGCTTGCGCATCAGAAGCTGGAAGGCGTAGCCATGAAAGAGCAGCTCTTCGCCTACTGCGCCGAAGACCATGACGGCGAGGACGAAGATGAAGCTGGGGAGTGAGAAGGAGCGGGTGGGGTCTGTTGTGACGGTGGCGAGGCCGAGAAGGACGGGGAGGCCGGTGACGGCGAGGGCGCTTAACGTTCCGCCAGCGAGGCCGTAGAGGAGGTTGCGGTTTGTACCGCGTTGCCAGCCGAGGCCGATGTCGGAGAGGCCGCCGCGCTCAAAGATGCGCAGGGATAGGGCGTTGGCGACGGCGGCAGAGGCGAAGACGGCCATGGCGGCTTGTACGAGGAGGCCAGCCCAGGCGAGGAGTGCTGAGACGATTTGCAGGGTGATGATGCCGGTGATCATGAAGATCCCGACTCGTAGTGCCAGACCGGTGTGGCCGAGCTTAGGCACTCACTTTGACCTTTACGCCTTCTGGAGCGACTTTGAAATCGAGGACCTGGGCGCCGAGGGATTTGATGACTTCGCTGACCTTGGGCTTAGCGCCTTTGTCGACCAGGACGAAGCAGCAGCCGCCGCCGCCGGCTCCGCAGACTTTGAAGCCTTTGGCGCCGGCTTTGCGGGTTTTTTCGGCCAGGGCATCCAGCAGGTCTGTCGAGATGGTGGGGGCGTTCTTGCGGCGGAAGGACCATTCTTCGCGGAGGAGGCGGCCGGCTTCATTCCAGTCGGCTTTCTCGAGGGCAGAACGCATGGCGCTGGAGATGGCGGAGATTTTGTCGAAGTTGCGGCGGACGGTTTTGTCGCCGTCGATGTAAGACTTGGTGACTTCCCAGTTGTTGATGCCGGAGTTGCGGGGCTTGCCGGTGTAGACGAGGATGCCCCGGCTGACGAGTTCGTCGTGGTCGAGGGGGATTTCTTTACGGACGATTCCGGCGCAGCCGAGTTCTACAGCGCTGACGCGGCCGTACATGGCGGGGTAATAATCCTGACAGCCGGTGGGGACCTGGATGATTTGGGCTTCGATGTTTTGAGCGACTTCGCGGATTTTTTCGACGGTGTAGCCGCGTTTGGTGAGCTTGTTGAGGGCGGCACCGAGGGTGATGAGGAGGCTGGAGGAACCGGAGATGCCGGCGCCGGCGGGGGCTTCGCTGTTGGTGATGAGGTGGAGGCCGGTGGTGGGGCGGTACCAGCGGAGGGCGAGGGCCAGCAGCGGCAGTTTGTACTTTTTGGCGTTGACCAAGGCGTCGATGTTTTCGAATTCTTCGCGGCCGCCGAGATCGCGGGTTTCGAGGATGATGCGGGAGTCGGGGCGGGTGGTGATTTCGGCGGAGGTGTAGAGGTTTACGGCGAAGTTTACGGTGACGGCGTTGTCGTGGTTGAGGTAGAGGGGCCAGATATCGAGGGTGCCACCGGCGAGGTCTACGCGGCAGGGGGATTTTGCTGCAATTTTCATCGTGTCAGGCTTTATCGTAGCAATGGTGCGGTTGCCGGGAGTGATGATGAGGTGCTGGTGGTGCGCCAGATGGCGAGGAAGAGGATCGAGGTGACCAGCGAGAATCGGATCAGATCGTGATTGGTGGTGCGCTCGGCTAGCCACATCTTTACTTCATAGGGCAGGTAGCTGTTGTTGTAGAGCAGGACGGCAAAAACGGCGAAGTTGATGCGGAGGTAGGTGCGGATCTGGTCTTCGTCTTTACCTCTTGCCAGGAGCAGACTGCGCACCCCCGCCGTTGCCAGGGTGCCGGCAGCACTTAACAACAAACTGCACAAAACGATGCTGGCAGCCGGGAGCACCAGGTGCGGGATTCCGCTGGTTACGTTTACAATCGTCAGCGCAAGCAAGGTAGTTGCTGCAGAGGCGAGAAATGCGTGTTTGGGATTGGGGACGTTGGCGGCGATCAGGAGGCTTAAGAAACCATAGGCGATGACCAGCATCGGGTTCAAGAAGGCATAGCCCATGTTGTACGGGAGGTAGCCCGATAGAACAGAGAACCAGACAACGATGAGCGGGATGGTGGGCATGGGTATGATTCCAGTATGGCGATTCGACGGATTGTAGAACTGGGTGATCCTCTCTTGCGGGTGGTTTCCGCAGAAGTTACGGAGATGAGTGCGGCTTTTTCGACTTTGGATGATTTGCGGGATACGCTGCATGAGTTTCAGCGGGTGCAGGGCTTTGGACGGGGGATTGCTGCGATTCAGATTGGTGTGCCGCAGCGGGTGATTTATATCGAAATTGAAGGCCGGATTTTTGAGCTGATCAATCCTGTGTTGACGCGGATGAGCGCCGGGAAGTTCAGGATGTGGGATGACTGCTTTAGTTTTCCGAATCTGATGGTGGAGCTGGAGCGGAGCGAGTCTGTGACTTTGCGGTATCAGGATCGCAGGGGTGAGTGGCACGAAATTGAGGCTGAGAGGGCTTTTTCTGAGCTATTGCAGCATGAGGTGGACCATCTGGACGGGGTATTGTCGATCGACCGGGCACTCGACCCGCGCACCTCGTTTGCGACTCGGACGCAGTACCTCAGAACTTTAGAAAAAAATCCACCTAGGACCGACTAGGGTAATTTTTGCGAAATGCAATTATAATCGGCTTGCGAAGTATGGCCGATAACTTAAACATGCAGAATCGGAGAATCAATCCGCGGATGTTGTGTGCAGATCTTGTCAAGATCGAGTGGCGCGACAAAAGCGGCGTAGCCCACACCGTCGTGGCAAATCTGGAGGACATCTCCTTGTCTGGAGCCTGTCTTCAGCTAGAGGAAGACGTTCCTCTGCAGAGCATCGTGACGATGACGCACGACAAAGCCTCGTACGAGGGCCGGGTTCGATACTGCATCTTCAAGGACATCGGGTACTTTTTGGGCGTCGAATTTGAGCCGGGCTATCGCTGGACAGCCAAAGAATTCAAGCCCATGCATTTGCTGGACCCGCGTCGCCTGGGTGGTTTAAAGGAAGAAGGCGGCAACGCTACGGTGCAGGGCGTAATCGCCAGCTAGTTAACTGAACTTGTATTGGCCGGGGATGGGCAGCGGAGGGGCTTCCATCTTGACGTCAAAGCCGAATTCTTTGGGGCTGCGGTCCAGGGTGGAATTGAGAATCTGATCCCAAGTGATTTCCTGGCCAGAGTAGGCGCTTTCGCGGGCCATGATGCAGGTGAGGGTACTTTCGGCAACCGTCATCGCATGGTTGATAAAAGGGCCATCTCCGCGAATCGACTTCGTTAGCGCCACGTGTTCGGCAACATAAGGATTGATGTCTTTGGTGCCGAGGTCGCGGCAATTGGACTTGCCTTTGGCTCCCACAATCAACTCGCTGACATTCGTGTATAGACCTTTGGGGAACTGCCGGCACTGGCTGGACAGACGGACGCCGTTGGCGTATTCAAAGTCTGCCGAGATGTGATCGTAGATGCCGCCATGGACTTCATCGCGAGGACGCCAGACGGCGCCACCGGTGGCCACTACTTTGACCGGATGCGCACCCATCACCCAATTAATCACGTCGATGTTGTGCAGGTGCTGTTCTACCACTTGATCGCCTGAGAGCCAGACGTTGGAATACCAGTTGCGGTGTTGCCAGGCCATATCTCCCCACTTGGGGTCTCGACCCTTGGGCTGCTGGATTACGGGGGTGCCTACCCAATAGGCGTAGGCGGCGCGGATTTCGCCGATTTGGCCTGCCTGGATTTTCTCTACTGTTTCAACGTATTCGCGCTGGAAGCGGCGCTGGGCACCGGAGATGACGGTGAGCTTTTTCTCTTCGCTC
>CANGVB010000500.1 GCA_947456995.1 Bryobacteraceae bacterium
CTTCAATCCCAGGCAACAACTCAACAAATGCGCCAAACTCAGCCAGCCGCATCACCTTACCGTTAACACGCTGTCCCACCTGCAACTGTTCAGCCGCAGCCACCCAGGGCTCAGGCTGCAATTGCTTCATGCCGAGAGAAATCTTGCGGGTCGTCGCGTTGATCTTCAGGATCTTTACCTGAACCTCATCGCCTTCCTTCAATACATCCGAAGGCTTGCTAACCCGAGTCCAGCTGATGTCGCTGACGTGCAACAATCCATCCACTTCGCCAATCGTGACAAAGGCGCCAAAGTCGGTCAACGTCCGCACGCGGCCCTTCAGCACAGTGCCTTCGGCCAGAGAAGCAAACGCTTCCTGCTTGCGCTGCACCGAGGTCTCTTCCAGCAACACGCGGCGGTCCACCACCACGTCTTCTTTTTCTTTATCGAACTTCGTGATGCGGCATTCAATCTTCTGCCCCACCAGCTTCGCCATCTCGCTCACATCACGAGCACCGCTGCGTGAAGCAGGCATAAAGGCCCGCTCGCCGATATCGACGCGCAGTCCTCCCTTGACAACTTCCAGCACCGTACCGCTTACCGTGAGCTTGTTCTCGAAGGCTTGCTCGATGCCACTCCAGTCCTTGGGGGCCTCTACCTTCTGCACCGCGAGCCGGTAATAGCCGTCATCAGTACGACCGGCAACGCTTACTTCAAGCGTCTGCCCCAGTTGTACGATCACCTGGCCATCGCGACCAGTCACAAGGTCGAGAGGAAGCATCCCCTCCATCTTGCGGCCGATGTCGACCACCACACCGTCAGGTGTAATACGCAAGACGTGGCCTTTAAGCATGCCGCGTCCAACATCTTCGCGCTCGGGCGTCTTCTGCGTTTCAAATTCGCGCAGGATGTCTCCGAAGCCGGAGTCCGCTAGGTTTTCCATTGTTTCCAGATTTTCATCGGGGTTCAACGGCAGAGTGTTTTCCATGGAATTCATACCAATTCGTGAGAGAATTTTTATTGTCTCATAGATGCTACGCCGTCAATTTATCCAATCGTCGACTCTTGCCCTAGCCGCTTCCGCACCTGCCGCCGATGACGACGCAGCCTGGCTCAAGATCCGCAAAGAGCAATTCGCCCTGCCAGACTGGCGAGCCTACCTCAACACAGGCAGTGTCGGTGCCGCACCCAACCGCGTCGTCAAAGCCACCAACGATTACCTCGCTCAAGGCGCAAGTTACGCAACAGACCAATACCCGCGCTGGGGCTACGAGCCCATGGACGCCCACCGCACCGCGCTAGCCAAATTCCTCGGCACCACCAAAGAAGAACTCGCACTCACCCACAACGCCACAGAATCGATGAGCCTCATCGCCAACGGTCTCGACCTCAAGTCCGGCGACGAAGTCCTCATCACCGATCAGGAACACCCCTCCGGCCGCGGCTGCTGGCTGCTCAAACAAGCCCGCACCGGCATCAAGATTCGCGAAGCTAAAATTCCGATCCCGCCCGACAACGCCGATCAAATCGCCGAAGCCCTGCTCTCCCAAATCCGCCCCGAGACCCGCGTCATCTCTTTCTCCGGCATCACCACCCACACCGGCCTGCTCTTCCCGATCCAAAAGATCTGCGCCGCCGCCCGCGCCAAAGGCGTCATCACCGTAGTAGACGGCGCACACCTCGCAGGGCAAGTCCCCTTCCGCATCGACGACTTCGGTTGCGACGTCTTCGCCGGCAGCCTCCACAAATGGATGCTCACCCCGCCCGGCTGCGGCGTCCTCTACGTCAACAAAAACTTCCAGTCCAAACTCTGGCCCACCATCGTCGTCGACGGCTGGCAGAATTCTAAAGACGCCGTCAAATACATGCAGCTCGGCTGCAACAATCGCGCTGAACTCGAAGGCACCCTCGAAGCCCTCCGCTTCATTGAAGAACTCGGCCCCCAGCGCATCTACGACCGCATCCACAACCTCGCCCAATACGCCTACACGCGAGCCAAACAAGTCCCCTACTTGAAGGTCTTAACCTCATCCGACCCCACCCTCTACGGCGGCATGGTCGCCTTTGAAGTAGACCGCCCCGACTACACACCCCTCTGGACCAAACTCGCCCAGCGCAAAGTCTGGACCCTCCGCGGGCCCAAGATCCGCATCTCCTCGCACATCCACACCCGCCGCACCGACATTGATCTCTTCTTCGACACCCTCAAAGAAGTCTTCGGCTAGCCCCGGTTCAGCCGGTACCCAACGCCACGCACGGTCAGCAAACACTCCGGATGCGCCGGGTCCGTCTCGATATACTTCCTCAGCCGCACGATAAAGTTATCGATCGCGCGCGTATCCGTATCGCTCTGCACCTGCCAAACCTTATCCAGCAAATCGGCCCGGCTCACGGCCTCGCCCTCATGCTCGATCAGGTACTTCAGCAAATTCACTTCCATCAAAGTCAGCGGCTGCCTCTCCCCATCCACCTCAATCTCAAGCGTCTTAAAATCAATCAGCCGCCCATTGATCCGGATCTGCTCCGCAGGCTCAGCCGAAGCCGCGCCAATCCATTCCCGCCGCCGGATCAAACCCTTGATCCGCGCAATCAACACCCCAAGATCAAAAGGCTTCGCCAGATAATCATCCGCCCCGGCCGCAATCCCCTTCACCACATCATCAGGCCGGCTACGCGCCGTCAGCATCAGCGTAGGCAAAAACTCCCGCGCCTCACGCAACCGCCGAATCACCTCAAACCCATCAATCCCCGGCAGCATCACATCCAGCACCAGCAAGTCATAACCCGACTTCTTGCCCTCAAAATCCGCCAGCGCATCCTCGCCGTTCTCGCGAACCGTCACATCAAAACCCTCGGCCTCCAGGTTGAACCGCAACCCTTCCGCCAGATGTTGTTCGTCTTCAACAACCAATACATGCATCAGCTCACCACTCCCTTGGGGCGAAATTCGCTCTCCAACTCCATCGTGAAAGTACTGCCCAATCCTGCGCCGTCGCTAGCGGCATACACGCGGCCCCCATGCTTGCGAGCCACGCTACGAACAATAAACAATCCCAGCCCCGTCCCCTTCACCTTCTGCGTGATCACACCCGGAATGCGATAGAAACGGCTGAAAATCCGCTTCAGTTCCTTAGTGGCAATCCCCATGCCCTGGTCCTTCACCCGCACAACCACCCGCTGCGAATCGAGCCGCTCCAATTCAATTGAAACCTTCACCGTGCCGCCAGAATACTTAATCGCATTCTCGATCAGATTGCTCACCGCACTCTTCAGCTCCGGCGCATCCCCGCGCACCACCGCCGAATCTCCCGTAGGCAACTTCTTCTCCACCCGCAGCGAATCCTCGCCAAGATGATGCCGCATCAGCGCCATATCCACGCACTCGGTCACCACATCCGTCAGTGCAACACTATGCGTCCCCCGGTCACTGCGGCTGCCCACGCGGCTCGCCTCCAGCACCTGCTCAATCGTCCCCATCAGTCGGTTCGTATCGTCATGCATCACGCGATAAAACTCGCGCCGCTTCTCTTCCGGAATCTCACGCCGCTGCAGCGTCTCAAGGTAAAGCCGGATCGACGCCACCGGCGTCTTCAGCTCATGAGTCACCGCATTCAAAAACGCATCATGCTGCTCGTTCTTCTTGATCTCGCGAACCAGAAAAATCGTATTCAGCACCATGCCAGCAATCACCAGCAAAAAGAAAATGACACCGAATACGAAGAAAACCCCGGTCCGCCAGTTCAGCACCACCCAACTGATATTGAGCGCAACGGTGAGGACGATAGTGATGATCCCCAGAACACTGAAGAGAATCGCCTGC
>CANGVB010000501.1 GCA_947456995.1 Bryobacteraceae bacterium
AAGCAAGGCATCTTTGAATTAGGCAACGACCTCGCCATCATCACTCTTTCCCAAACCGTCGATGCCAGCATTAATCGCTTGAGTCTTTATTCCGGCCCCGGCAACGAGCTTGGCAGCGTTGCCACCATCATTGGATACGGTCGCACCGGCACCGGAGACACCGGTGGCCAGCCAGGCACCTTCGGCACTCGCCGCCAGGGCGAAAACGAAATCGACCACATCTCAGGCAATTTAATGTTCATGGATTTCGATAGTGGTTTCGCCGTCAATAACGCAATCGCTGGCAGTTCTTTGGGCAGAGGCTTGGCAGAAGCTTTCATTTCCTTCGGAGACTCCGGCGGCCCTGTCTTGATCAACGGGCAGATCGCCGGCATCAACTCGTTCTTAACCTGCAACTCTCCCACCTTCACCTGCGGGACAGCAATTGATGTCAACTCCACCCTCGAAGGCTCTTTCGGCGAAGTGGCCGGTTTCACTCGCGTGTCCAGGTACCTCACTTGGATCAACCAAAACACCGTCGTTCAAAACACCTTTGAAGGCGCAGTCCCCGAGCCTTCCACTCTGGTCGCTGGTTTCCTCGGATTGGCCCTCTGCTTAGCCAGGGCCCGCAACTCCTCACGGCGCTAGCCCAACTAAACAATTTCCCTGTCTTTTCTTAGGCATCCAAGCGAAAGCCCCCTGGCTTTTTCCGTGGATGCCTTAGTTTTTTTGCCTACTCTCCTCCCTTCCTCCCCACTAGCCTGAATTCTGATTCCATTTTCTAATTTCACCCTACAGCCCACCCAAAAACCGGTCGATAGACCAACCAGCCACAGGACTATCCGGTTTCATTTATGTCTTCAAAATATCTACTCGCTTCCCTTGTTCTTTTCGTTTCCCAGGCCAGCGCCATCGTGGTCAGCTCAGGTACTCCTGACAATTACCTTTCTGCTCAGACCGCTGTAGGGTTTTCCAATGTTCCCAGCGTCGGCATGTGCAGCGGTTCTCTGCTGGCAACCGGTCAGCACTTCCTCACCGCCGCCCACTGCATCCTCGGCTATTCTGGCGCCGCCACGGTAACTTTCACCAATGCACTTGGCACCAATTTTTCCTATACTTCTTCCTCGATGATTGCCCACCCAAACTTTATCCAGGGTCAATACCTCGCAGGCAACGATATTGCAATCATCAGGCTTAGCCAGCAGGTCGATGCCTCCATCAATCGCCTAAGCCTCTATACCGGCGGAGGCAACGAACAGGGCAACGAAGCTACCTTGATCGGCTATGGGCGAACAGGCCTCGGCTCTACAGGCAGCATCGCAGGCACCTTCGGCACACGTCGTGAAGGCCAGAATGTAGTCGATACCGTAACGGGAAACCTGCTTTATTTCGATTTTGACAGTGGCAATGCCGCTCAAAGCACCTCCGGCGGCCTCGGCCTCGGTTCACGTGAAGTCAGCATCGCTCAGGGCGATTCTGGCGGCCCGGCGCTCATCAACGGCAGAATCGCCGGAATCAATTCCTTCATTACCTGTGTTGGCTCCGGTGGTGTTTGCGTCTCCACAATTGACGTGGATTCAACCCTCAACAGCACCTTCGGCGAGCAGTTCGCAACTACCCGTGTATCCACCTTCCTCACCTGGATCAACCAAAATACCGGTGGCTCGTCGGGCAGCTTTGAAGGCGTTCCTGAGCCTTCAACTTACGCCACAGGCCTCCTCGGCCTCGTCATCTGCCTGGCGAGAGCTCGTAAAATTCGTAACGGATCGTCCAGCTAAAAGTCTCGCCCGGAGCAATCTTCATCGAGATATACGGCTCCGGCGACAGCACACTCCGAATCGACCAGAAAATCACCTTCGACAGGGGCTTGTCCCCTGTCACTCTTACCCCGGTTCCCGTCTTACGGTTCTCCACCCGAAACTCGTAATCCTTGGCTTCCCCGCCAAAACCGCTAAACTCGCTCATCACCGTCTGGCCAGACTTCAACTCATTCACATAGCTCAACCGCCGCCCCTCCATCACCCCATTCGGCGCAATCTGGCTCTTTGCCACCGCATCAAAGCCAAACTGCACACTCAGATTCGGCCCCGTCGGCTCGCCATCCAAAACAAAGAAATTGTGGTTATAGCTCGAAGTCTCAATCGTCTTCTGGCCCGTATTCTTCAACCGGTGCTCAATCCACATCTCCGGCTTACCCGGAACCATCCGCACCGTCTTCTCATACCGGTACCCATACCCGCTCGAAGCATCCTTCAGGTCCTGTCGAAACCCAACCCGGTCCTTCTTCTGTGACACCTTCCACTTGCCCGAATCCACAAGCTTGTAGCGTCCAAACCGCTCAAATTTCCCGTCCGTCTCCTTGCGCATCGCCCCAATCCCGATCCGCACAAAATTCCCACCCACCTTCGCCTCGCTATACCCCAGCGCCTCATCCCCGCTCAGAAACTCCTCCACCGGCCCCGTAATCGCATCATGATGCAGCGGGTCATGCTTCCCGTACCAAACCCCAAAATACGAGTGCTTCTTGTACTCCAAACTCTTCACCACCCCAGACCAGTCAAACCGCGACCCGCGATAAGACCCATTCACCGCATCCGGCAAATGAAACACCGCCCGCAAAACCCCGTTCTCCAAAACCGCTTCAGGCGCATCCGCCCCCATCAACCCAACACTCAGGCTCAATACAAAAAGAAGTCGCTTCATTGCGAGTTCAAAGTATCATACCTGCCACCAACCGCATCACCCACACACTGGCCACCCCCGCCGCAGACCTCCAGTTGTGATGCAACTGATGCAACCCCAAAAACACCAGCACTCCTCCGGCAAACACATAACTATCCCGCAACAAACTCGCGTCCACCAGCGACGCTCCCCCAAACCCAACAACAGTAGCCAACTGCAGTCCCACCACCTGCCATCCCACCTTCTGCGACTTCGGCTGAAATCTTCGCAACACCGCCGCCGTCGCCACCCCTTCCGGCAACCGGTGAATCAACAGCACCCACGCCGCCATCGATCCAGGCCGTGCCAATTCAAGCAACGCTCCATCAATCAACGCATGGATCCCCAACGCCAGCCACAACGGCAACATCGCCACCCAATTCGAGCAATCCCCACACTCCGGGCAAGCCGGATGTACAAACCGGTCCATCCCCCACGCCAGCGCCATCCCCGCCACAAACGGCAGCATCTTCCCCACCGTCCCCGCCTCACTCCAAACCTCAGGCAACACCACAAACAACACCAGTCCAGCCATCAACCCACCGGCGTAAGACGAAACCCAATGCGATAACTTCAGACTCCACAACGCCACCAGCGTCGGAATCCCCACCGCAAACAACAAAGTCATCAGTTCAACGTTTGACATCAATGATAATGATAATGCATTATCGTACAAGATGTCAGTTCCAAGATTCCCCAAGCGTGTCCCGGTAACAGTCCTCACCGGCTTCCTAGGCTCCGGCAAGACCACCCTCCTCAACCGCATCCTCACCGAAAACCACGGCAAAAAGATCGCCGTCATCGAAAACGAATTCGGAGAAATCGGCGTAGACCAGGATCTGGTCATCAACGCCGAAGAAGAAATCTTCGAAATGAACAACGGCTGCATCTGCTGCACCGTCCGAGGCGACTTGATTCGCATCCTCGGCAACCTCATGAAGCGCCGCGACAAGTTCGACTACATCCTCGTCGAAACCACCGGCCTCGCAGACCCCGGCCCTGTCGCTCAAACCTTCTTCGTCGACGAAGAAATGCAGTCCCAGCTCAGCCTCGACGGCATCGTCACTCTCATCGATGCCAAGCACATCTG
>CANGVB010000502.1 GCA_947456995.1 Bryobacteraceae bacterium
AAAGATCGCTTCCTGATCACCTACTCCTGGTTCACTCCGCCCACAGGCCAAAAGTCGATGTACGTGCGCGAGGTCAAGGTCACTGCGGGTCGGTAAGCAGTTGAGATTCCGAGCTGTAGCGGCGGTAGTTGAAATAGCGCAACTCATTTGAATAATCCTTGCCAGATTCGGTGAGGTAACGCGAAAGCGTCCAGATTCCTTCCGGCAGACGCTGTAGCTCAATCGTGGTTTTAGCCCCTGCGCGCAGCTTGCCCGAGTTAACGATGTTGTTCGAATACGGGTAGCTGATGCGCCCAACAGCAAGCTGGTGCAGCAGCCACTCGACATTACGAATCACGGTGATTTCAGCGCGCCTCCAGTGCAGGTCTGCCTGGTCGATCCAGAGCTTGTAGCGAAACGAATTCAGCAGGTACGCCCTAACCCCCGCCGCAGGCCGCGTCTCAATCACATGCGTTGGCCGGCCATCGATGCTCTCAAGCCCCAGGTACGTGGCAACATGCACCTTCGGCAGCAGCTCCAGATACTGACGCTCGCTGCGCCAGTTGTAGCCCGGCCCTGGCTTCTCAAGATGACTCGCCAGCCGCCTGCGTTCCGCTTCAAGCTCGGCCCCCACTAGCGCTTTGCCCCCAGACTCAGTTTTGCGCCAGTACATCGCACCAGAAACAAGATTGATCTCATAAGACTGCTGACGCGTCAGCTTGCCCTTAAAGAATGAACGCTCCTCCGAACTCCAGACATAGCCGCGAAGCTTGTCGAGATTAGTCTGATCCATCGTCACAGACTGATCGAGAATCACATAAGGGTCGGGCTTCGGCCCTTGGGCCGCGAAGAGAAGAAGACTCTGGCGCCGGGTCACCGTTGGTCCGTCAGCAGTTGGGATTCTGAAGTGAATTTTCGAAAATTCGAGAACCTGAGTTCCGAAAAAAAACCGCGCTTTTCGATGTGATAGCTCTTTGGTGCCCACACGCCATCGTCGAGCAGTTGTGTCCGAAAGGTGAGCGTAGTCCCAGGGTCCATATCGCCACGGTTAATCAGCCCGGGAGAGTACGGCAGCGAGAGCCGCCCGATCAGAATCTGGTTGAGCGCAAACTGCGTTCGTTCCCGAATCTCGCACACCGCTTCAATCCAGTGCCCTGTCTCGCGATCCAGCGTCAGTCGGCATCGCGAATGAGTCAGGAATTCAATCGGGCGCAGTGGCTGCTCTGGCGGTTTCGACTCAAGAATAATTGCCGGGCGCCCGTCTACTGTCCTTTCGCCCTTGAAGCTGAATTTGTGCGTCGCAACATAAACTTCGAGAACCTCCCGTTCCTTACGCCAGGGAGCTTCGCGATCAGAGCTTTTGGTTTGACTCAGGTGCAACCGGAGCCGTGCCTGTTCCAGATCCGTATCTTCAGGAGACAGTGGCAGGCCGTTGGCGCTCAGTTTGCGGAAATACATACCAGGCCCCACCAGATTGATTTCAAAGCTCTGTGCTTCGAGCAAATGCCTTGAGGCCCGATTCGTGTCATGAACTTCAAACACATAGCCCCGAAGCTTTTCGAAATTCAGCTCATCATGCGTGATCGACAGAGCAAGCAGCGATCGCCAATCCGGATCTGCGGCACTCAGCGTAGCGGTGGCAAGAAGAGCGCGTCGAGTCATACTCATTAATTATGGCGAATTCACTAAGGAACCTGGGCGACCTTCACGGCATCGGCAAGAGCATGCTGAAAGACTTCGAACTCCTCGGAGTGAAAAGCGTTTCCGATCTGGCCCGTCGCGATGGAGATCAGTTGTTTCTGGAGCTGGAAACAAAAACGAAAACAAGGCAAGACCCCTGTGTGCTCGACGTCTTTCGCTGTGCCATCGCTCAGGCCAATGATGCGCAATTGTCCCGCGAGCAATCAAACTGGTGGTGGTGGAGCCGCGAGCGTGTCGCCGGCCGTCTTCCCGGCAGGCCTACGCTGCCGGAATCGCCGCAATCGCCTCAGCGTCCGTATCGTAAAACTTAAACACCGTATCGAGGCGCGTTACCCGAAAGCTCTGCCTTACCACTGGCATCGCTGCCGCCATACCCAGCGTCCCTTTAACTTGCATCAGCCGGTTAAAAGTCGAGATGAACCTTCCAATCCCAGTGGAATCGAGTTGTTTCAGCCCTGACAGTTCAAACACAATATGACGCGCACCCGCGTCCAGGCGCTCGTTCACCAACGCCTCAAGTGAAGCGCTCTCCGGGCCCATCATTAATTTTCCCGTCAGGCGAATCAAAACTACACCTGGCCTTAGGTCTTCTGTGTGGATCTCCAACATGCCAAACTTCAGGATAGCCGACGCGAAACGAGCTAAGGCGCATTTCTGCTCGCTATAAGCCGATTCACCGCCGCCCGCGATTGCTCCAGCGCCCACTCATACGATTCCTTCTCAAGGCCGAGCTTCCCGTCCAGCGCCTCAGTCAGCTCAATCGCAATCGCCTCGGCCTCAGGGTCCTGCTTTGCCAGCAAACTCAGATACTCTTCCCGCGCACCAAACGATTTCGTCTCAAATCCCGTCCGCACATCCACCATTAAACTCAGCCTTTGCGCTCGAAAGCAGTCATCCCCCAAACCCTGCGGCGGCGCATTGCGCAACGATTCACTAGCCGCCGTATAGTCGCGTTCATACGACGGCCGCCAGGGAATCCCCCTGCGATCACTCTCGGCCCGCAACAGAATATGCTGCACCATATCGCCGTAATGAATCGCCAGGCATCCCCGCGGCCCGGGCTCATAAACCGGTGGTGAAAATCCCAGTGACGCCAGCCACAAATGCCCCAGCTCATGCGCAATCAACGCCGCCGCCGAATTCTGCGTATTCTGCATCATCGGCAAATTCAGCAGAATCAGACTCCGGGTCCGCTCACCCCGTACATACCGGAAGGTCAGCGCCTGTGTACGCGCAAACTGTGCGGCAAAGTCGGGCCGGTTGAAGTAAGAAAACAGCACGTCCCGGTCCTCATCAGGCACCGGATCTCCAGGAATCCGAATGATTTCGATACGGTGAAACGCCCGTGCTTCGATCTCCGCCTTCCATTCTTCAAGCGGGGTCGGTAATGCTACCGGAAGCTGCAGAGCAAACAATAAGGCAGGCCACATCCTATAAGGTTCATAATAACGAGTGTGCTTTCGCGTAGATCTTTGTTGGTAACTGGATTGGCAGGCGGCCTCACCGGCTGCGCTTCTCGTACGAAGAATGCCTATGTTGGATTTGCTTTTGTCGCCACCCGCGACTCGGGCGATATCGCTATCGTCGACCTCGCTGCTTTCTCCCTCGAAAAGAAGCGCATCAAACCCAGTGGCCGCCCCGTACAACTCATCGATGTCCCCGGCCAGGATTCCCTTCTCAGCATCAGCGACAACGGCGCGGTAGAAGAAGTCAGCGTCACAGAAACCTCTATCACCCGCAAACTCAAAACCCCTCTGGCACCCGAATCCGTCTGGCTCAATCACGATGCCACCACCATCTGGGGCCTCTCGCCCGATCACAAAACCCTCCTTGCCGTAGATCGAGCCACCTTCAATACCCGCGCTCAATGGACACTCCCGGCCCGCGCTCGCACCATCGCCGTCTCCCCCGGCTCGCCCCACGTCGCAGTCGCCTATGAAGGCTCAAACGACATTGGCATTCTCCGCGATTCCAGCGACAAACAGTTTCTGGTCTCAAAAATCGATCAAGCCCCCGGCCAGTTGCGCTACCTCAAAAACGGCAGCATGCTCATCGTCACGCACGACCAGGAGCGCCAGCTCACCATGGTCGATAGCGCCAGCGGCAA
>CANGVB010000503.1 GCA_947456995.1 Bryobacteraceae bacterium
AGTCCTTTACCTCTTCGACATTTTGCCAGCGCCATTTACCGTCGAAGGAGTGGGCGTCGGCACCGAAGCCTAGGTAGGGTTCGAGTTTCCAGTACTTGAGGTTGTGTAAGCTTTCGGCCCCGGGTTGGGCGAAATTCGAAATCTCGTAGCGGAAAATGCCGGATTCGGCTAGACGCTCTACTGCGCGCTCGTAGAAATCTGCCTGCTGATCTTCGCTTGGGATGTCCCTGGCTCCGTAACGTTTGCCGTTGAGTAATACTTCGGCACCCAGGCGGCTATCCTCGTCGACTTCGAGGATGTAGACGCTGACATGGGGGACTTCAAGCTTTAGAACGTGATCGAGGCTTTCTTCCCAGCTTTCCCTAGTTTGTTCGGCGAGACCAGATATCAGGTCCAGATTGATCGATTCGATTCCGTGGTGTCTTAATAGAGCCACGTCGGAGGCGACAATTGCGGCTGTATGCTTGCGGCCGCTGCGCCGGATTTCCCTTTCGACGAAGCTCTGTACGCCTAAACTTACCCGGTTGATTCCGAGCCTCCGCCAGGCTGCGACCCTTTCTGTGGTCAAAGAACCGGGGGACGCCTCCATTGTTGCTTCCCGCCATGGCCCACCCGGAATTGCCCTCAACACGGCTTCAAGCTCAGTCAGATCCCATAAACTGGGCGTGCCGCCGCCTAAATACAATGTTTCTGGTATAAACATCCAATCGGTAGCGCGAATTTCGTCGAGGAGGCGCTGCTGGTAGACGGGTTCCAGCTCTTTTGGGAATACTCCCGAGGCAAAATTGCAGTAGCTACACTTCTGCGCGCAAAAGGGGTAGGAGATGTAGACCCCAGCCATTAGAGCTCAACAGCTTCGCCTATGCGCTGTTCGAGCAGGTCTGCCAGGAGCTCCTTGAGGGTCTGGCCGGTTGCGGGAAGGACAAATGCACTACGGGCATCTTCCCAATCGAGCTTGTAGCTTTTTACTCTGGCACTCACCCAAACCTGATGCACGGGGGCATTCGGGCTTACGACGTACTTTTCTTTGGGCTCGTCGAATTCAATAGTCAGGGCACCTGCCTGGAAGTCCGGATCAAATTCAAACTCATCTGCAGCCTTGAGCAAAGACTTGTTCAAATCAGCCAGTGCCGCATCACAACGCAAAGAAAACTCAGAATCGGTCATTAAAAAACCCCTGCTCGTAAGCTAACAAACTTTCCGTGTCTTTCGCTCCCCTCATTGCATCTGCTAAGGTACGTTTGTGTCCACTCGGACAGGTCTTTATGAGCGGCGTCTGTATACGACATTCCGAACTGCCAGGGTCATCGCGACTCTTCGTAGATTTTCTCTACGATTTCCCTCGCGTTGAGTCCTTCTTTTCGCACGACCCCTCGAACCCTGACTCCATCCGCAAAGCGATCGAAGAGATCGAATATCCAGCGGCCCGTCGAGCTGCAATTGTGGAAGCACTTCAGGAGACCAACCCGAATCACCCGTCCCTTGCCGTTTTAGCAGAGGAAAACACGGTTGCGATTCTTACCGGGCAGCAGGTTGGTTTGTACGGTGGACCTGTCTACACCCTTTACAAGGCCTTGAGCGCCATACGTCTGGCGCAGGAATTGACAGAATCTGGCCAACCGGCGGTGCCGATCTTCTGGCTGGCGACTGAAGACCATGATGTGGAAGAAATCCGCTCTGCTGCTTTCTGGGACGCCGACATCACTGCTGATGCTGCCTCGGATACGCGCCCGGCTGGGCTGCACTTGCTTCAGGGGCTTCCCGATATACTGCCTCTGACAGAAGAAATTTCGGCATTGGCCCAGCGGCACTATCAGAATGGAACCAGTTTTGGCGATGCCTTTGTTGGGCTGTTAAAGGAGTTGCTGAGCCCGCTCGGGCTGCTCTTTGCCGACCCGCTGGCGCCCAAACTTCGCGCGGTGGGTGGGGAGTTTCTATCGAATGCCGCGATGCGCGCTCCAGAACTTGCTGACGCGCTGCTTGAGAGAAACAAGGAGCTGATTGCAGCTGGCTACAAGCCTCAGGTTCATTTTGAAGCGAATGAGACTTCTTTGTTCTTCTTGCTGGAAGATGAGCACAGGCAGCAACTTAAGTTCAACGCGAAGACTTACGATGCGCACGAGATGGCTGCCCATGGGGTGAAGCTTTCTCCGAATGCGCTGTTGCGCCCGGTTTGGCAGGATTGGCTCTTTCCGACGGCGGCCATTATTGGCGGGCCTGGCGAGCTGGCTTATTTCGCACAGTCTGAAGTGCTGTACAAGCTTTTGCTAGGCAGAATGCCGCTGGCTCTGCCGCGGGCGTTTTTTACGATCGTGGATGCGAAGTCTGCGAAAACGATTGAGCGCTTCCGGGTGCGCTACGCCGATATGTTGCATGACGAAAGCCATGTTGCGCTCACGCTGGCCAAGCGGCTGGTGCCGCCGGACGTCACTGAAAGCCTGCAAACGGCAGAACGCTCGGTGAACTCTGCCATGTCGATGTTGGCGGCGAAGATGGAATCTTTCGACCCGACGATTGCCCGGGCGCTTGAGACATCGCAGAACAAGATTCGCTACCAGTTTGCGAAGAATCATTCCAAGGTTGTGATGGAGATGCTGCGCAAGAATGAGCAGGCGCAGCGGCAGGCTGCGCATATCTCGCATCGATTGGCGCCACACGGGCATTTGCAGGAGCGGCATTATTCCCTGCTTGCGATGCTTTCGGATTACGGCCTGGAATTCATCCCGACGATTCTTGAAAACATCCATTACGGCTGTCACGACCACCATGTGCTTCTGTTAGGCTAAAGGCCTAAACACCGTGGGACTCCGCAAAAATCTCCTCAAAGAAGCCCTGAAAAACGGGCAACCTCAATATGGCTGTGGTTTTGGCCAGTTGCGTTCGCAAGAAGTGTTGAAGCTGCTGGCAGCGGCGGGCTTTCACTGGGCCTTCGTTGATTGTGAGCATGGCGGGTTTGACCTGGAGACAGTGCAGGATCTTTGCCGCATTGCTCCCTACGTCAACTTTACGCCGCTGGTGCGTGTGGCTGACCTGCAGTATGCGCTGGTGGCACGGGCTTTGGACGTGGGAGCTCCCGGGGTGATCTTTCCTCGTGTGGAATCCCCTGAATTGCTGGCGCAGGCTATTTCGTGGACGAAATTCCCGCCGGCTGGGGTAAGAGGCTACGGCCTGACGCCGGTGAATTACGACTATGCGGCGGTGACAATTCCGCAGGCGATTGAACACTACAACCAGGAAACGATGGTGGTGTTGCAGATCGAAACCGAGACGGCGCTGAACCGGGTGGACGAACTGCTGGATGTGCCTGGGGTGGACGTGGTGATGATTGGCCCGGCAGACCTGAGTGTTTCGCTGGGCGTGCCGGGGGAGTTTACGCACCCGAAGTTTGTGGCGGCTTATGAGAAGATCCGGGATGCTTGTCTGAAGCGAGGGATTGCGCCGGGTACGCATAACCGGTCGCTTGAGCTGATGCAGATGTGGAAAGAGAAGGGCTTTACGTTTTTGGGTTGTGGCAATGAGACCGCGATGCTGTTTGAGCGGGCTTCGGCGATTATCAAGGGGATTTCGGCTGCGCCGGGGCCGGTCTAAAGAGGGATTAGCTCTTATGAAGCTCTTAATCGGACTGATAGTACCAATGTTGGTAACAGCCCAATCAAGCGCCATCACAAACCCTAACCTCCAAGCGATCCTCGAATTAACCGATTCGCAATGGACTCGCATTCAAAGCTTGAATCGGATCTGGTACAGCTATCGCGGTGAAAAGCTGACTCGACTCGAAGAGGTCAA